>JANYGY010000060.1 GCA_025362255.1 Planctomycetales bacterium | reverse complement strand
TCACCGTGCAGCGTTCGCCGGAATGCAGGCCGACGCCGCTGACCGAGGCGACATGGGCGATGGTGCGCTGGGCGCTCATGGTGCCGCGGGCCCGAGCCGGCGTTCGAGTTCGGCCAAGCGGGCTTCGAGCAGCTTGACCTGAGCCTGGGTTCCGGCGAGGCGTCTGACCGAGACTTCTTGCGCCAGCGCGGTGCGGAAATCCTGAGCCGGCGAGCCGCGAACCTTGGCCTTGGGCGGCAGGTTTTTCGAGACCCCCGATTGGCCGCCGACCTGGGACTGGTCCCCCACCGTCAGATGCCCGGCGAGGCCGACCTGACCGGCCAGGGTCACGTAATGCCCGAGCCGGGTGCTGCCGGCGATGCCCACTTGGGCGATGATCAGGCAATGGCTGCCGGTCTCGACGTTATGGGCGATCTGCACCAGATTGTCGATCTTAGTCCCAGCGCCTATTTTGGTCCTGCCAAAACGAGCGCGATCGATGGTGGTGTTGGCGCCAATCTCGACGTCATCCTCGATCACCACGATGCCGACCTGCGGTATCTTCTGATGCTTGCCGTCGACCAGGGCGTAGCCGAAACCATCGGCACCGAGCACCGCCCCTGGTTGCAGCGTCACCCGATGACCAAGGCGGCAGCGTTCGCGGATCACGACCCCGGCGTACAGCACGCAATCGTTGCCGATCACGACCTCGCCACCGATGACCACGTGCGGATAGATCACTGCCCGATCACCGATGACGGTGCCATCGCCGATCACGGCGTAGGCCCCGATGCGCGGCTCGGCGCCAAGCGTCACGCGTTCGCCGATCACCGCCGTGGGATGGATTCCGACCGGCGGATGCATCGGCTTCGGGCCGTACGCCCCGACCAGCTTGGCGAACGCGAAGTCCGGGTTTGCGACCAGAATCAGGGCGCAGCGCGCGTCGGGGACCGCTTCGGAAGCGATCACCGCGGTGGCCAGGGTCGTTGCCAGATGCGAGATGTATTTCGGATTGGCCAGGAAGCTGAGATCACCGACCTTGGCCTCGGTGATGCCGCTGATGCCGGTCAAAATGGCATCGGCGTCACCGACCACGGTGCCCCCGAGGAATTCAGCCACATCGCGGACGCGGAACTGCATCGTCTGCTCCGCCGCTTCAGGGGGTGGCCGGCTTGGCGTCGGGCTTGGCTTCCGACGCGGTTGGTTTTTCAACCGGCTTGTCGGCCGACTTTTCAGCTTTCTGTGCCGCCGCGTCGCTGTTGAGGTATTGCACAAATGATTCGGTGATGTCGAGCGACGGATCGAAATAGAGGACCGATTTCAAGCCCAGCTCAAGCTGCACCTCGTTGAAATTCGGGGACCCGAGTTCCGGATCCGGAGCCAAGTGCACGAGCATGATGCCGCGCTCTTGGCAATAGGTGGTCAAAGCGGCACGCATCTGGCGATAGGCATCCTTGACCAAGCTCACCTGGCGGCGTTCAAGCTCGGCCCGGGCGCGATCAAAGCCGAGCTTCTTCTTGAGCTTGAGGGTTTCGATCTCCTCTTGGAATTTGCCGTAATTCTCATTCTGCTGATTGATGACCTGGATCTGGCCATCGAGGCGTTTGAGCTGCTCGTCGATCGCCGCGATCGCGGTCCGTGCCTCGGCTTCGGCCTTTTTCCAGCCTTCCATACCCGCGAGGTAGGCCTTCGACTGGCGCAGGACCTCTTCGAGCCGCAGCACGCCGATCTTCGGCGCGGCGACCTTGCCCGCCTCGGCGGCATGAACCACCGGCGTAACGCCAGCGAACACGGTGAACAACAGGACAGACAGCAGGGTCAGGCGGCGCATACGGGGATCCATGATTTGGTCGCGAACAGTAGACGATCGACTGGCGTGGTCACGCGCTTCTTCCGCGTCTGCCGGGGCGCGCATGCTGCATGCCATGATCGGCGACCTCATCGACTTGGCCAAAACCGGTGGGCGGATCGCCCGCGAACACTTTTCGTCATTGCGCGGCAAGGATGTCGTCGCCAAGCGACCGCGCGATTACGTATGCCACGTCGATCGGTTGGTCGAAGAGACCCTCACCACGCGGATCCGGGCGCGGTTTCCGACCCATCAGATCCTCGGCGAAGAGGGCGCGGCTGAAACGGTCGGACATGCGTCGCTCGAGACGCATCTGCCGCTGTGGATCATCGACCCCATCGACGGCACGACCAACTTCATTCATGGCATTCCGCTGTTCGCGGTCTCGATCGCTTTTTGCGAGCCTGATGGCAAAGGCGGTTTCACTGCGCGTCACGGCATCGTCTACGATCCGATGCGCGACGAGGCCTTCACCGCCGAGGCCAACGCCGGCCTGTGGCTCAATGGCCAACGGGTGTGGACCTCGGGCTGCGCGCAGTTGTCGGCAGCAGTGGTCGCCACCGCGCTGCCCTTTCGCTTTCCGGCCGAGCTGGATGCCGCGGCGGCGGTTTTTCTTGCCGTCCAGAAAGTCTGCGACGATCAGCGGCGCAGCGGCAGTGCGGCGCTCGATCTGGCGTACACCGCGGTTGGCCGGCTCGATGGCTATTACGAAATGGGCATCTATCCGTGGGACACCGCCGCTGGCGAATTGCTGGTGCGCAGCGGGGGCGGGGTGGCGACCGACTGGTTCGACAAACCCGACGGCATTCTCGGGCGCCGTTCGATCGTCGCGGGGGCCTCGGCGACATTGCACGCTGAACTACTGGCAGCGGTGCAGCCGCTCATCGCCAGTGTTGGACGAATCTAGAAAAATTAATCTTCAGCGCCCGGTTGTTCGGCGCGGACTGGTTCATGGCCCGCGATGCGCGGATCATCGATTGGCATCAACATCAGGTCGAAGCGTTCGCGGGTGCCCAGGCGCAACGAGCAGGGGCCGACATTCAGATCAACCGTGGTCCGCCCGGTGAGAGCTTCGCCACCGATGAACGTGCCGTTGGAGGAAAGGTCTTCGATATCGGCTTTGCCGGTGGCGACGAAGAGACGGACGTGACGGCGGCTGACAGTGTTGAAGTCGTGATCATTGTCGCGCACCACCGGCGACGCGCGCAGGTAGTTGTTCGCCCGGCGCAGACTCACCGCGCACCCGCGGCTGCGGCCGATGATGACCTCGACGCCTTCGGGAAGCACGAAGATCTCACCATCGGCCATGCCGGTGGTTCCAAGGAGGACTGCAACTTGATCCGTCTCAGGCATGGAGACTCCGTTTAGCTTCCGTGACGCACGACCAGCGGTAGGTGTAGTGGCGTGAAGTCTGAACACAACCCGGCGGTCGACTGCGCATTTGGACCCGAGCACCGCTTGCATAGCAACCGTGATTATGGCCGAATTTTCCATCGTCAGCAAAAGGCCGCCGGTCGGCATACCGTGGTTTTGTTGATGCCCCGCCCGCGGCGCAGCGGCAGCGGCGGGCCGCAACCCGGACGCCTGGGCGTGATGATCGGCGCCAAGGCGGTGAAGACCGCCGTGCGTCGCCATCAGCTCAAGCGCTGGTTGCGCGAATTGTTCCGCACTCGGCTGAAGGCGACCTTGATCGGCCACGATTGCGTGGTGCTGCTGCGCAACGATCCGCCCGAGGACTGCCACGCGCGTCTCGATGAAGAGGTTTCCGGCCTGGTGACCAAGGCACTGACGACCACCGCTCAGCCCGGCCAGCGTGGTGGTCGCCGGCGGTGAAGGCATTCGCTGCCCGGATCAGCGCCGGACTGATCGCACTCCTGCGTTTTTATAAACGCCGGATTTCACCAGTCTTGCCGCCCGCCTGTCGTTATCTGCCGACATGCAGCGAGTACGCGGTGGACGCCATCACCATCCACGGCCCGCTGCGCGGCGTGTGGCTAGGCACCCGCCGGATCTGCCGCTGCCACCCGTGGGGCGGCAGCGGCTGGGATCCGGTGCCCGAGAAAAAAGCTCAGGCAGCTTTAAATCAGGCAGCCTTAAAATAGCCGCCGGGTCAAATGGCCTGCGGCTTGACCAGATCGATCTGGGGCAGTGGGTCGCCCCCGACCCGGCGGAAGACCAGATGCCCCTTGGGTTTTTCGTCGGGGCGGGTCGGCGCATCTATTTCGACGTCGATGCTCAGGCTGGTGCCCGGGCCGAATTCGCCTTTGAGCAGGGCTTCGCTGAGGTGGTCCTCGACGTTCGATTCGATCGTCCGCCGGATCGGCCGGGCGCCAAACTTCGGATTGTAACCTTCTTTGAGCAACCAATCGATCGCCCCATCGGTCAGTTCAAGAATGATCCCCTGCTCAGCACTGCGCTTGGCAACGTTGGCGAATTCGAGGCGAACCACCTGGCGCAGGTCTTCACGTTCGAGCGGCCGGAAGACCACGGTGTCATCGAGCCGATTGAGGAATTCAGGCCGGAACGTGTCCTGCATCGCGACTTCGTAAGCGGCCTTGGTCGCGCGATGAGCATAGGCCTCGACGCTGGTGCCGGTGTCGAAGCCGAGGTTGCCGGCTTCGTTTGCTGCGGCCGCACCGACGTTGGAGGTCATCACCACCACCGTGTTGCGGAAGTCGACCACCCGCCCGAGCGAGTCGGTGATGCGACCTTCCTCCATGATCTGGAGGAGCAGGTTATAGACGTCGCCGTGGGCCTTTTCGATTTCGTCGAACAGCACCACGGCGTAGGGCCGACGGCGGACTTTTTCGGTCAGCTGGCCGCCGTCTTCGTAACCGACGTAACCCGGAGGCGCGCCGACCAGCCGTGAGGCGTTGTGCTTTTCGCCGTATTCGCTCATGTCGATGGTGATCAGCGCGTCTTGGCTGCCGAATAGGAATTCGGCGAGCGCCTTGCACACCAAGGTCTTGCCGACGCCTGTCGGGCCGACGAACAGGAAACAGCCGACCGGGCGTTTGGGATCCTTGAGGCCCGAGCGCGACCGGCGGATGGCCTTGGCGACCGAGGTGATCGCTTCGTGCTGGCTGATCACGCGCTGATGCAGATGGGCTTCGAGTTCGAGCAGGCGCTTGGCCTCGCCCTGGTCCAGACGCTTCAACGGAATGCCGGTCATCGCGCTGATGACTTCGCCGATCACGGCTTCGTCGACCACGCCGCACAATTCCTTGACCGCTTCGAGATGGGTTTTCTTGAGATCGGCCAGCTCCTTCTTCTTCTTCTCGGCCTGATCGCGGAAATCTGCGGCTTTTTCGTAATCCTGATTCAGCACGGCCTCGCTCTTCGACTTGTCGAGTTCCTTGATCAGGACCTCAATCTCCTTGTAGCTCGGCGCCTTGCTCGAACTGCGCAGGCGCAGTTTGGCGCCAGCTTCGTCGATCACGTCGATCGCCTTATCAGGCAGAAAACGCCCGGTGATGTAGCGATCCGACAGCTTGACCGCAGCGGCCACCGCTTCGTCGGTGATCTTCACCCGGTGGTGCGCCTCGTATTTGTCGCGCAGGCCGAACAGGATCTTCACCGCATCTTCGGGCGAGGGCGGGTTGACCATGATCGACTGGAAGCGCCGTTCGAGGGCGCCATCTTTTTCGATGTATTTGCGGAATTCGTCGAGCGTCGTCGCGCCGATGAGTTGCAGCTCGCCGCGTGACAGCGCCGGCTTGAGCACGTTGCTCGCGTCGATCGCGCCTTCGGCACCACCGGCGCCGACCAGGGTGTGCAGCTCGTCGATGAACAGGATGATGTTCTTCTGCGCCTTGACCTCTTTCATCACCGCCTTGATTCGCTCTTCGAATTGACCGCGGTATTTGGTACCGGCGACCATCGCCGCGAGATCGAGCGAGATCACTCGCTTGTTCGCCAGCAGGTCGGGGACCTCGTGCTTGGCGATCGATTGCGCGAGGCCTTCGACGATCGCCGTCTTGCCCACGCCCGGCTCGCCGAGCAGCACCGGATTGTTCTTGGTCCGACGGCAGAGGATCTGCCACAGGCGCTCGACCTCGGTCTGCCGACCGATCACGGGATCCAATTCGCCGGCTTCGGCGGCTTGGGTCAGATCACGACCGAAAGCATCGAGCGCCGGCGTCGCGCTGTCGCCAGCCTTGGCGCCTGATTTCTTGGCGGTGCCCGGGGCCGGTGGGGTCTTGTCCTCGAGCGCCGTCCCGCCCGGTGGCTTTGACACATCGCTGGCGCCAAGCAGATCGAGGATTTCGCTGCGCACGTCTTCGAGCTTCAGATCGAGGTTGATCAGCACCTGGGCGGCGACGCTGTCCTGTTCGCTCAACAGGCCGAGCAGGATGTGTTCAGTGCCGATGTAGGGATGGCCCAGGCCGCGCGCCTCTTCGCTCGCCAGTTCAAGCACGCGCTTGGCCTGGGGCGTGAACGGCAGCGGGCCGGACGGCGCCGGCTTGTCGGCGATGACCACCAGCTTTTCGACCTCGCGGCGCACTTTTTCGACATCGACCGACAGATTGTTCAAGGCGGTGACCGCCACCCCCGAACCTTCTTTGACCAGGCCCAGCAGCAAGTGCTCGGTGCCGATGTAGTCATGGCGAAAACGCTCGGCCTCTTTCTGGGCCAAAGCGATGATCTTGCGCGCGCGGTCGGTGAACTTGTCGAACATGGCTATCCCGGGGCGGTTTGGCAAAAAACAAAAAGTATCGACGGTGAAAAGAGCGTCAGTTATTCAGCAGTCGACGCACGAGGTCGGCGCGCAGGCGGTCGCGGTCAGCGGGCTCCCGCTCGTCCGGCCCGTTGAGCAGCTGCACATGCGCAGGCTGACCCTGGACCGCCAGACGATCGAGCGTCTGCCAGCGGTGCGTTGCCGCTGTAGTGCTGGCAGGGGTGCTGGCTGTAGTGCTGGCCGTAATGCTGGCAGAGGCCGTTCTTGAATCGGTCGCAACGACCCACTCCTTGTCGCCAAGCACATCCAGTGCCACACCCAGTCGCAACCAGCTGAGGTGCTCAGCCAGTTCCTCGGCGGTCAGGCTGCGCGCTTGGCTGAGCAGGCCCCAGGCGCGAAAAACCTTGTCCTCAAGCCGCGAACGACCCTGGTCGAGAAGCACCGCGCGGGCGACCTGCTCGGCGGCGATCACCCGTTCGACCGCCGCGTTGATCGCCGTGACATAGGCGTTTTCAGTGGCACCGAGGGTGCGCGCATTGCTGATCTGGAAGGTGTGTCCGGCCGGCTCGGTCCCTTCGCCATGCCCGCCGCGCACCGCGAGATGGAGTTTGCCCAACGCGCGCAGCACGGCTTTGAGTTCTCCGGTCTCGGCCAGGGCCGGCAGATGCAGCATCACCGAGGCGCGCAATCCGGTGCCGAGATTGGTGTGGCAGGCGGTGAGATAGCCGAGTTGCGGATGCACCGCCCATTCGACGCGACTTTCCAGAGCCTGATCGATCGCCACCGCCGTGGCGAGCAGTTCAGGCAGGCACAGGCCCGCGCCGATCACTTGCAGGCGCAGGTGGTCCTCTTCGTTGACCATCGCCGCCAGCAGTTGAGCAGGCGAACCGGTGGGCGCCGTCAACTCGGCGATGAAAACGCCACCCGGCCTTTTGGCGGCGGCGAGATCGCGCGAGATGATCTGGCGCTCGACCAGGGCTTGACGCTCGATCGGGGTCAGGGCCTGCATCTGCCACGCCGAGCCGCTGGCGGGCATCGCCGCGGCCACGTGCTCCATCAACCGATCGGTCAGCTCTTGTTGGCGTTTACGCGATAATTTCCGGTGAAAAGCATACGCCGCCCAGCCGCGTGCGAGGCGGATGCGGCTGGAAATGACCACGCCCCGGTGGGCGCCCGGGCTCTTCAGCCACGAGCAATCAGAGCTGACAATATCCGCGACCGTGCGCATCCTCAGATGGTCCCGGACTCTGCATCCAACGAAGCGAGCTGATCGCGCAGCGCCGCCGCGCGCTCGAATTGCTCGCGCGCGATCGCCTCGCTCAACGCCGTCGTGAGCGTCGCGCGGGTGGCCGACTTGCGCCGCTTGATGGTAGCGGGCGAAGGAGTGACAGTTTCAGGCGAGGCGGGTGAAGAAAGCCCGGCAATTCCCGCCGGCAATCTGCCGCCATGGCGCACCGCTCCATGATATCGCTGCACCAGCTCGGCGACTTGCGGCGCAAATGCTTGATAGCATTCCCCGCAGCCAAACAGGTTGCTTTGCACATACGCGGAAAATTCGAGGCCGCACTGCGGGCAGGCCTCACCGGCATTCGGCACCACGACGCTTTCAAGATCCTCACCGACCTGAGCCAGTGCCTGGGCCTGGACCAGCAGCGAGGCCAACGGCGGCGGATGATCGAGCACCAACCCGAGCCGCGCCACGCAATCGCGGCACACATGCAGCTCGAGACGACCGCCGGTGGGCGAGAATTCGGTAAGATGCACCGTGGCGTGCGGCGACGGGCACAGCTGGCACGGGTTGGGCATACGGCCAAGGATACGTTGCTGACGACAGGCAACAAGCCGACCGCCATTGGGCAGAAGCCTCCTGGTCGTGAACGGATCAAGCCTGGAAATTGCTAGAGTCGTTCAACCGGATCGCCCGCGTGCACCGTGCCCGCGCGCAACACCCGCGCGCCGATGCGCGAGCGGCAGGGATTATGGTCGTGTTTGAACACGCCGAATTTCCGCCCCAGGAAACTGCTGCCGATCTTTGAGCAGGGCGTCAGCCAAATGATCAGCTCGAGTTCCACCGCGGTCGCCGGATCGGCGCCGATGCGCAGACGGACTCCCGGAACCAGGTCTTCGGCTGCGAAGCCATCGATGGTCAGGTTCTCACCGGTCGAGCCTGGGGTCAGCGGGTGGCCGGCAGCCTGGAATTCGCGGATCACCGCCATTGCGAGCACCGACACCACGCGATCCGGCCCACCGTGCCACGTGCGGTCCTTCTGCCGATCACCGGCCACCCCCGCAGGGGTGATCTCGGCGCTGGGCACCGGCAGTTTCGGCACTCCGCCAAGAGAGACATTGATCGCGACGAGCACACCAGGCATGGCGGACATGTTCCAGGCCTGGGCGGTTTCAGGAACAGGCGGCTCGTTCTCGGGTCATGTGCTGATTCCAGCCGCGCAGGACGAGATTCGAATTCGGATGACCAGAATCCGATGAATCATCCCCCGCATGCATCTGGAAAAGCACGGATTTACGCGCTTGGTTGCCGCGATTGGCGAGCGAGCCGTGAACCGTGAGGTAACTGAAGAAGAGGATGTCGCCCGGTTGGCAGATGGCGGGCACCGAATCGGCGAATGGGAAACGGGCCACGACGTCCTTGTTGCCTCCCTGATTGTCTGCGATCGGACCGAGCTTGTGGCTGCCCGGCCACACCCGCACGCAGCCGTTGCTCTCATCGCTCGGGGTCAGGTAGACGACCGCGGCCAGCATGGTGTGGGCGTTGGACGGAAAGTACCCGAAATCCTGATGCGGCGGGAAGGGCGAGCCGCGTCCGGCAGGTTTGAGGAACAATTTCGAGTGATGGAGGATGATATCCTGCCCGAGCAGCTGCGCCGTGAGATCGAGGAATCGTTCATCAAAGCAGAAACGCGCCCAGACACCTGAATATTTCTGGATCTGATGGGTATGGATGATCACCGTGTCGCGCGCGGTGTCGAGTTCGTCGGTGGTCGAATAATCCCAGCGGGCATTGGCGTTTTCACCGGTGCTGTCGAGCCTCTGAACCACCCGATCGAAATCGGTGGTCAAATTGCGCACCGTCGCTGGGTCGATTGCCTGACGGGCGATCACATAACCGTTTTCCTCATAGAAGGCCCGCATATCCGCCGGGGTTTCAGGTTTGAGGGCGCCAGAGGTGGATGTGGTCATGAGTCGCTCCGCTTGGTTGCACGCTTGGGTCGATACACGAGAGCGTATTCCATCCCCGCTGGACCACAGCAGGCTGATATCCACGAAACCTTGGTATGAATCCACTGATCACTTCCGTTGCCCGATCGCTCTCCATGCCGCCGCCGTCCTGGTCGTGGCCGTCACGGACCTTGCCCCGATTGACCACCGCCGGGCGTTTCCTGTTGGCGGATCGGGACTTCAAGCACCGCTACGGCCCCTTGGAATCAGTCGCCATCCATCTCTACGATTATCGCGCGCGCTTTCAGCTCAATGACGTCGAATATGCCCTGGTCCCCGACATGCTGTCGATTTCGCCGGCCGGCAGCCAGACGCGTTACCATCTTGAATCACCGGGTCATCACTGGTGCGTCCACTTTGCGCCGGCGACCCTGCGCGGAACGCGCCTGATTCTGCCGATGGTTCAACATCTGGGGTCGCGGGCCGCGTATGTCCGCGAACGCTTCGCCCGGGTGGCGCTGTTGTTCGATCGCAATGAACCGGTCGATCATCCGCGCCAGATTGCCGCCGGCGCCGCCTTGCATGAGCTGCTCTGCTGGCTGGCGGCGACTTCCGCTGACGCTCAAACCCAAAACGTAGACCAGGCGCAAATCCCCCTGATGGCGCGTTCGGACCACGCCGTCGACCAAGCGGCGGAACTGCTGCGCGGCGACCTGGGGCGCGAGTGGACGGTACCGGCCTTGGCGCACACGGTCGGCCTCAGTCCGAATTACCTCGCCGCCTGTTTCCGCAGTCGCTTCGCGATGACGATCGCCCGCTATCGCCTGGTGCAGCGCATCTACGAAGCCCGGGTGCTGCTCGCCGGCTCTGATGTTCCAGTGGGCGAAGTCGCGCGCCGCGTCGGCATCCGCGATCCGCATTATTTCAATAAGCTGTTTCGGCGCATCGCCGGGGTCCCGCCTTCCGCCGCGCGGTTGCCTCTCTCGACGACGAAGTGACCGATTCACGATAACCGTGCACTATTTTTCTCCGGCGAAGTCGCTGCATGATGCGGTAGGATAAAGCCGAACACGTATGCCAACCTTCATCGGTGATGTCCACGGCTGGATCGATCGGCTGGATGCGGTTCTGGCGCAGGCAGAGGGCGAGATCGTGCTGCTCGGCGATTTAATCGATCGCGGGCCGGCCGTGCCCGAAGTGCTGGATCGGGTCCATGATCTGTACGATCGCGGCCTTGCGCGGTGCGTGCTCGGCAACCACGAATGGATGTTGGCCCGCGTGCTCGGACGCGGCGATGCGCCGCCCGATGAGGATGCTTTTGACGCGTGGGTCGACGGCTGGGGCGGCGACGCCGTCATGGCGGCCTTCGGGGTGGACTCGGCCGCTGAATTGAAGCACCGGCTAGGCCGTCATTGGCCCTGGCTGGGCGAATTGCCGTGGGTGCTGGAGGGGACCGCCGCGGGCCGGAAATGGGTCGCGATCCATGCCGGCTTCGACCATCAGCGTCCATTTGCCGAGCAGTTGGCTGACGTTCGCGCCGGGTGGGATGGCCCGTGGAGCCGCAGCGATGATCCCCGGCCGCCACCCTTGTTCAGCAAACGACGAGTGATGGTGATTCCACCCGACCTGCCGCCCGACGTCTGCCTGATCAGCGGGCATACGCCGGTGATCAGGCCCTTGATCACCGCTCAGCGGATCGCCTGCGATACCACCGGCGGCATGCCCGGACGACGCCTCACCGGGATCATCTGGCCCGAAGAACGGATCATCAGTTCGGCCTGAGGCGGTCACTGCGGCAGAGCGATCACCCGTGCCCGTCCGCCATGGGCGATGGTGTACTGGCCGGATTGAAGCCGCCGCGGTTCGCCATCAAACTGCACGATGATGGGCGCCTGAAGAGTGAATCGCACCACCGCCCCGTGGGCGATCCGACGCGGGCGACGCAACCCGCCCACCGCGAGCCCCATGGCCCCACCAGGTCCCAGGGCATACCCATCGATCCAGCCATCGTCGGCTCGGATCCGGGCGCCCAGGCGGGTGCCACCGGCATAGCTGGCGATGTTGGCGAAGACCACCGCCCTGGTCCAGTCAGGCAGAGCCAGGCCGAGGACCACCTGATTGATGCGCAACGCCGGCTCTCCCAACGAGGTGAGTCCATAGATCGCCATGTTCACCGCCGGACTGCGGAACAGCCAGGGCAGATCGCGCCGCAAGGTATGAAACCGGGCAGAAATCCGCGCGTCAGCGCCAATGCTGAGGTAATTGTAGAATGACTGGCTGGTACCTGCCCCGGTCAACACCCACCGGTCGAGCCCGGCCAACGCGCCTACCTGCAAAGCGTGGATCTGGTGATCGAGCTGATGCGCCGCCAAGCCCCCCCGACGCGGGTTCCACCCGAGATGGCGGGCGAGGTCGTTGCCGGTCCCCAGCGGAATGGTGCCAACCGGCACCGGACGCATCGGCGACACCTGCCAACAGGCTTCGATCACGGCCGCGGCAGTGCCATCGCCGCCACAGGCAACGATCGCCACCTTGTCGCCACGATCGACCACCGCCCGCGCCAGATCGCTCAAAGCCAGGTCGTCGATGGACATCACGCGCTCAGCGGTCAACCGCTCACGGAGCCTAGCCAGCAGCCAGGCTCCGGCCCGACCACCGCTGCGCGGGTTGACGACAAAAAGCAGCGATCGCACTGGGCCGATGGTCGCGGCAGTGCGTTGCACGTCAAAGCACAACGCCTTGACCGCGCCTTGACGGAGCAACCCCGCATCACTAAGTAAGCAATCGGTGGCGCCGCGTTTGACGGTGCCGTAATTTATCACGATCGAGGAGAACGTGCAGGTGGAGACTGAGATCGAGCGCCTGCGCAAGAAAGTAGAGAATTTTCCCTCTGCCTCGCTCTATAACCGGCTGGCTGAGCTTGCTCGCCAAGCTGGCGACGAGATCCAGGCCGAGACGGTCTGCCGGCGTTGCATCAAGGAATTTCCACGCAGCGGTCAGGCCTACGTGATCCTCGCCGAGATCAAATCCGCGCAGAATAAAAAAGCCGAGGCGATTCACCTGCTGCTCCAGGGAATCGAAAAAGATCCGCGCAGCTACGCCGCCCACCGCCTGATGGCCGATCTGTCCGACAACCGCGATCAGGCCCTGCATCACCTGCGCCAGATCCTCGGTTTCAAGCCCAACGATCCGGCCACCGTCCAGCGGATCACCGAATTGGGCGGCGCGGTGCCGACCGGCTCGACCACTGCTCGTCATCGCGTGGTGGCTCCTTCTGGCACTGCCACTGGCAGCAGCTCTGGCCTGCAAGCCGCGATCCAACGGCCCAACGTGGTGCCGCGCCCGCCGCCAGCCCTCGATTTTGCTGCCCCCCTGCCGTTTCCTGCAAGCACGCATCCAAGCCCGCACGAACCGCGCTCGGTACGTGCGGCGACGTCGCCGCCGGCCGGCACCGTGACCACCATGCTGCGCTCGATCGGTGGCCCCAAGACCGCGGTGCTCGACGCCTTGTGCATGGAAGCCGGCGTCCGCGGGGCGTGCATGGTCGATCGCCTGGGGCGGGTGATGATGGCCAAGAATCTTCCTGCCGGCCAGGATGAACTGTTGGCGGCGCTGAGTGCGGACATCCTCAAGGCCGCCACCGCTACCCTGGTCAGCCATGCCGCAGGTGCCCCGGCAACCTGGGTCCTGGTCGCTGGCAGCGGGCAGGTGCTGACATTCAGCCGTGACCATAGCGTCAGCGTCGTGGTGTTGGCCGACCCCGGGATCCGCCCGGCGATGCTTGAGCTGCGTGCCCGTCAGGCCTTGATCGATCTCGGAGCCGCGTGATGGAAGAGATTCTCGCCCAGCTCAATCGCGTACGCGGCATCGGTGGCAGCCTGCTGGTGTCGGCGGATGGCCTGCCGATGGCCTCCGCGCTGCGCTCGGGAACTGATGAAAATGATCTGTCGGCGACCGTTGGCGAGCTTCTCGGTGCCGCTGGCCGACTGACCCAACACCTGGGATTGGGTTCTACGACCCTGTTCAATGCCGTCTCCGACCAAGGTGGGCTGCTGCTGGTATCGACAGGCCCGGCCTTCATCGTGTTATTGATCGATGCCGGGGCTAACCTGGCGTTGGTTCAGATCGAAGCCAAACCGCTGATCGAACGTCTTGCCACGCGCCTCGCCTTGTAAGATCCAATCGCCGCACTCACACGTCGGAGCCTTTCGGTAACTGCTATGGTCCAGATCAATTTCGGTCAACGTGAAGTGAGCTGCAAGGTCGTATTCTACGGCCCAGGCATGTCGGGGAAGACCACCAACCTCGAGATCATCCATAAAAAAGCGCCCAAGGATGCGGTCGGCGAGATGGTGTCGATCGCCACTGAAACCGATCGCACACTGTATTTTGACTTTCTGCCGTTGGATCTCGGGCAGGTCGCCGGGATGCGGACCAAATTCCAGCTCTACACCGTGCCGGGCCAGATCTATTACAACGCGACGCGTAAATTGGTCCTTCAGGGCGTTGACGGGGTGATCTTCGTCGCTGACTCGAATCCTGATAAGATGGCTGAGAATCTGGAGTCGTTCCAGAATTTGCGCGACAATCTGGCCGAGATGGGGCTGACGGTCGACGATGTCCCCGTGGTGCTGCAATATAATAAGCGCGATCTGCCCAATGCCTTGACCGTGGCTGAGCTCAACGCGCAAATGAATCCGAGCAATTTCCCCACCCACGAGGCTTGTGCCCGTGATGGCAAAGGTGTATTTGCGACCTTGAAGGAAATCAGTCGCTTGGTGATCGAAAAGCTCAACAAGGAGCACGCTCCCGCGGCCAACCGTCGGCGCACGGCCAGCAACCTTACTCCTGCGCAGCCTTCTGCAGCGGTCGACGGACCTGGTACTCCGGCCCCTGCACCCGCTGCGCCAGCCCCGGCCCGGATGGCTGCACCAGCCATGCCGGCGATGCCGGCGCCACCTCGGCCCGCACAACCCGCGCCTGCCGCGCCCCGGCCTTCGATGCCAACGGGCGGCGTCGCGCCGACTCCCGGTCCCCGTCCGGCCTTGCCGGCCGCACCTGCTGGTCCACCGCGTCCAGTTCCGCCCAATCCTGCGGCAAATCGCAAGCCGATCGGCACCCCGGGCAATACTCCGACCGTCGGCAGTCCGGTGGTCGAAGACCCCCGCAACCGCCACCTGCAAAAAGCCAAACCCCCTGCCCTGGACCACCGTGGTGGCAGTGCCGCCCCCAATCTTGGCGACACCGACCCCAGTTTGAAGAAGTATCAAGATCGACGCAGCGGCGGCAGCAGCGGTCCGATCAAAATCCTGTTGGTCGTCCTCGGCCTGATTTTCGCCTTGGCCCTAGCGATCCTTTTCGTCCGGCCGGTGCGCGAAGCGGTGCGGCCGTTCTTCCCGGGGGGAATTCAAAAGCTGTTGATGGATGAAGAGCCAGCTGTCATTTCGGCTTCCGGACCCGCTGCAGGTCCGGCTTCAAGCTCTGTGCCAGCACCACATGCTGTTGTTTCTCCTCAAGCCCCGTCGTCCGCGCCGGTGGTGGCCCCCGCCCAGCATCAGGCCCCAACAGAGCCAGCGGTTGCCCCCTCTAGCGAGCCCAAGGCGCCCTAATGGTCAGCGAGAATGACGCTCATCGGTTGCGCCGGCTGGTCTTCTACGCCACCGATGTCGACCGCATCAATCAAGCCCTCCTCGCGTTTGTGAAAAAATCGGGCGCGATGTCGGTGATGTTGATCGACCAAGAAGGGCACTTGGTGTCACGCCAAGGCTTCAAGGTCGATAACGATGGCGCAGCGCTGGCGGCCCTGGTTGCCGGCAGTTTCACCAGCACCCGTCAGGTCGCCAAGTTGCTTGGTGAAAATGATTTTCGGGTGATGAGCCATCAAGGACCGACCACCAACATCCACCTGACCCTGTTGGGCGAGCGGACGTTGCAGGTCGCGGTCTTTCCGAGTGTGATCAAAGTCGGAATGATCCAGGTCCTGTGCAAAGAACTGGCAGTGCAGATGGAGGGGATTCTCGCCGATGCGGCCAAGCGCGAGCCTGAGCCGAATGCGCAGCTGGCCGGGAACTTCTCGGAAGCGATGAAGGACCAGCTGGATAATCTCTTCGGCAACTTGTAATCGTGCCAGGCTCGCTGCGCTCGCGCGCGGGCTGGGGCCCGCTATCGATCGCGTTGCGATCGCTGGCACTGGGTTCGCGGGGGCCCACCCCCGCTACGCCCCGGCCAAGGGGTGCTACCCCTGGACCCGCTGGCGTTGCCTTCGGCACGCGTTGCTCGCAGGCGGTTGATTCGGGGATTGGGGGTGAGAGAGCGGGGGTGAGAGAGCGGGTGAGAGAGCGGGGGAGAGAGCGGGGGAGCGGAAAAAAAGTATATGTCAGAAAAAATTCATTTGATTCGAGTGCGGTATAGTGAGACCGATCAGATGGGGGTGGCGCATCATGCGTCGTACATTCCTTGGTTAGAAGAAGCGCGCATCGAGTGGCTGAGGTCGGTTGGGCGCAGTTATCGTGCGCTTGAAACGAGTGGGGTGTTCATGCCGGTGATCGAAGTGCAGGTTCGCTATAAGCGCAGTGTGCGGTTCGATGATCTGGTGACATTGAGCACCACCGCGACTGCGATCGGGCCGAGCCGGATTCGTTTTTCCAGTCAGATCACCGGCGGTGAAACGGAACAACAACTCTGCGCCGAGGCCGACGTCACCGTGGCGGCCGTGGATGCTCGCGGCAAACCGCAACGATTGCCGGCGGAGCTGGTCGCAATGCTGTCGACGGGGTAATCTGACAACAGGCGGCTAATAAGCCAAAAACCCCGCACCTCGGCCCTTTTGAGCGCGCGGTGCGGGGATCTTGTTCAACCGGAATCCTCACTTTTCATTTGGGCCCGGGCGCGACCACCACGCAGCGGAATCCGGTAGCTACCCAATCGCGTACCTGCGGCGGATTCAGCATGCGCGCTGCCGTGCGGCTGAAGCGTTCATCCCACATGCTACAGCCGCCGCGCAGCACTTTGTGCGACCCGGTCAGGGGGCCGGTTGGATTACGCTCGGCGGCGGTTTGGTAACCTTCGTTCGCGTACCAATCGCCAACCCATTGCCACACGTTGCCCGCCATATCGAGCACGCCGTAAGGACTGGCGCCGGCTGGATAGCTGCCCACGGGGCGGAAGCCGGATGAGAATTTGTAGATGGTTTCCTCTTCACTGGCGCACTTGGTCGCATCCCAGGTGTTGCCCCACGGATATTCGCGACCATCCGTGCCACGGGCGGCTTTTTCCCACTGCGCCTCGCTGGGCAGCGCGCCACCCATCGCCTTGGCATAGGTGTCGGCTTCGTACCACCCGACCAGCACCGGATAGGTCCCCGCATCGCCAACCGGGGCTGCATGCATACCTTGACCCCAGCACGGCTCGAAGGGAATCTTGGTTGCAGCGACATAGGTCTGATAGCGGGCCAGGGTGATCGGCGTCTTACTGATCCAGAAGCCATCCAGATCGATGGATTTCTGAGGACGTTCGTCACTGCCGCCTTTGCCGGCTGGTGAGCCGCGCAGGAAGGCGCCTGCTGGGATCCAGATCATTTCTGAGCCATCGAGTTCGTTGATCGCGGTGGTGGCACCGGTGATCTTCACCTTGGGTTCAATCACCTTGGCGGCGACGACCGCAGCGGCGGCGGGGGCCGCAACTTTGGCCACCGATTTGGTGCTGAGCGTCTGCACCGGCAGGACTGCTGGCGCGGCCGCTTGATCGGCACCGATCAAGGTGATCTCAAGCTGATGGGCGTTGATGATCGGCTTCAATTCCACCGACTGCCAGCCGACTGACGGTGTGGTCAGCACGACCGCGACACCATCACCGCGATCAACCTTGATCACGATCTGACTGTTCGCATCCGCCTTGATCGGGAGTTGAATCGCCTGGGCGTCGCTGACCGCGACCACGGTGTCGAAGCGCTCATCCATGTAGTCGGCGCCCTTGATCCTTTCGCCGGCTTTGACGCCTTTGATCCCGCCCGACACGGCGAAGCTGAGATCGAGCAACTGGTCGATACCGCCGCCGTTCACGCCGACCTTGGCAACCCGCGAATCGGGCAGGGCCAGCAGCCAGCGAGTGGTGAATACGCGGGGGTTGTCCAGCGGCCCGGTAAAGGTGCGCTCAACACGCAGGCCCTCAGAAGTAGCGCTGACCGTGCGCTTCATCGAGCGCTTGTCTTCGAAGCCGTAGTACACCGGCGACAATACCACGACGGTATCCAATGTGGTCTGATCTGAATTGGTGAAGCGACTCCACAGTTCAGACCAGTCCTCGCGAATACGGCTACCAATGTCATGGGCTTCAGCGGCCGGTAACCAGTGCTGTCCGGGCATGTTGGGGAAGACATCGGCGTAGCCGGTGTTGGCCCCGGCCTCGGCGAGCAGCTCCTTGCCGCTGGTGGTGTCGATGGCACTGACGATCCGGCCAGCCAGGTCGGGACAGACCGCGACCTGCATGGTTTTTCCGGTCAATTCAACCAGCGGTCCGCCGTTGGACCCGGTGTAGTTGGAGAGACCGCGCAGGACGCCGAACTCACCGCCGCCAGACATGGCGATGCCTTTTTTCCCTCGGCTGATACACGCGGGAAGAAGAGGATTGGCCCCGGCGACAAACCATTTTTTTCCGTCCACGAGGTACTGTATCGGGCCCCAGGGTTTGCCGCTGAAACCAGCTTCATCGACATGCACCACATCCAGCGATTCACCGCGCGAGGTGAGCAGACTCGCGAGGCACGCCGCATTCCCGGCCTTCTGCGCCGCAGCCAGCGCTAAGTCCATCTCCTTGGTCATCTCAGCGAGCACGGTCGGCGGGAACAGCTTCTGGCGCAGCAATTGAGTCCAGCCGCTCCAGCGCACCGCGCTCGGGACGTGCAGGGCGTCGGTGTAGCCTTTGTGCGCAATTTCGAGGTAGCGGTAGACGTGCGGGCCGGCCTCGGCGCCGTACATGTCGTTGCAATATTGGTGAAGCAACTTGTCGGCATCGACAGCTGGGTTCCACACCAGCTTGAGATCCAGCCACGCGAGCATCATCGCCCACGGTCCGCCGCAGAACTGCGGATTGATGGCATACACCCCACAACGATGCATGAAGCGGGTGTTCTCAGCGAGCGAAAACATCGACGGCCATTCGGCACTGAACGAATCCCAATGCCACACCGTCACCCGGCCCGGAGCGATTTTCGGCCAGTCGATCAGCGCTTGCGCGTAGTCGCGATTGGCCGGATTGCCCTCGATCAGACCGATCTGGTCACCAGCAGCATTTTGGCTGCGCGCGCTGGAGACGACATTGATCCATAGATTGGCGTGCGGCTTGAGGGTCTTGGGCGCGCTGAGAGTTTCGAAGTAAGCAAACGTGATGACGCGCGCCTGAGGATAGGTCTTGCCGACGATCTCAAGGCTGCGGTTCAGCGCCAAGATCAGCGGCGCAGATTCAGCATTCTCGGCGAGCACCAGTTTGCGGCATTCGGGACATTGGCAGCCGGTGAAACCGTCACCCTGGGCAGCTTCAAACGGCTGCGACCAATTCATGTCGACACCTGCTTGCTTAGCACTGTCGATACGTTGTTTGATGTTCGATTCCAATGCGACGGCAAGAAATTTCGGGAGTTCGGGATTGGTGCCGCAGATGCCGCAGCTCCCATCCGTTTGGCGCTTTCCGGCCAAGTTCATCGGATAGAAATCGGGGTGATCCTTGAACAGACCGGGATACTCAACGTCGCCCCATTTGTGAACATCTGGCGGCAGCAATTGATAGAGATTGTGCCCCGCGCCGAGGCCACCGCTGGTCTGGTCGCCCGGCGAACCGATGCCGCGATTTTGCAGGATCCACGGGTAGGTGCCCATCCAATAGATGAAGCCACGGTTGGCGAAGGCGGGCTCCTGTAGGTCGTTAAAAGCAGGCAGCGTCAGTTTGGTTTGTTTCGGCACGATCTCACGACCGCGACCGCCATAGCCCATGCCGGTAGAAACGAAGCTGTAGAAGCGGCAGCCAAGGTGGTCTTCGAGCAGGCCATACACCGCGTAATGCAACGCCATCGGCGAGGCCGCCGTCAGGGTCAGCGCCTTATCCGTCGAGGTGATGCGATACGCCTGTGAAGCGGTCGCGCGCTCGCTGGCACCGGGCAGCTTGGCAACGACCTCCAAGACGATGGCGGTTTTACCAGCGGCCTCGGCCAGCGTTTTTACCACTGGAATCTCGGCGCCACTGATCTGCTTCAGATAATCTTGCAGCTCAGTAACTGCCGGATTCACATTCCGGGGATTCAAGGTGCTGGCGACCTGATCATTGCCATTGCTGACAATGACGCAGGTGGCTTTGCCCTGATCGGCGAGGACGAGGCCCTCAGCCGCTGAGAGAAATGCTGACGCCCCGCAAAGGAGGGCGCTCAGAGAGAAAAGTAATTTCATGGCAAACCTGGATGAGGGATCGATTCGATTCGTACGATGATATACTGAATCATAGATTTGCCGTTGATGAGGACTGTTCAGCGGCCCGTGACCAACCCTGGCTCGCGCCGCCACGCCGTCGGGGGGCGGCCGACCGCGCGGGTGAACGCGCGGGTGAATTCGTGTTGGCGGGCATAGCCGACGTCGGTGGCGATGGCCTTGATCGGGCGGTCAGTTTCGAGCAGCAGGTTGCAGGCGGTGCGCAGGCGCAGTTCGGCGAGCCACTCGCGTGGGCTGCGCCCAACCAGACGGCGGAAGCGGTGACGCAGCGAATCGTAATTGGGGATGGCCTGTTCCAGCGGCGTCGGATCCGCCAAGAGGGCGGTGAGTTTGGCGATCATCGCCGCCAGCTCGGCGTCAGGCGGATGCGGAGTGGGTAGGGTCGGCTGGCCTTGACCGGCGGCTGGTCCTCCCGGTCGTCCGGCCTGATTTTCGGTCAGTCTTCCGGCAAAGGTGATCAGCAAGCGCAACCACGCGCTTTCGGCGGTGGCCGAGCCCGCTCGCGGGTGACAATGTTCGTCTTGCAGCTTGAGGAAAAGACTGCGGAAAGCGTTTTGCTGCTCGTGATCCAGCAGCCACGTGCGCAGGTCGGGATCGTGATGATCCAGCCACGGCAGGCCGGTGTAGCTCGCCTGATCCTGGTGGAAATGAACGACCCACAGACGACATCGTTGGCGCAGATCATTGCGATATCCGTGGGATTCGCCGCGCCGAAAGAGAAACAACGTGCCCGGTGGGGCCAGCCTCTCTCGCCCACCGTGGGTGATGGTGGTAGAGTCGTCAGTAACCAGACACAGCTCGTCGTGCAGATGCACATGCAGAACACACGTCGCATCCGCCGCCGTCATCATCGCTGCCAGCGAAATCACCCGGGGCAGCAACAGCGCGTCATCACGACGGTCATCTTTGTCGACTGCGCTGGTTTTTGCGGGATCTCTGCTCATGACCCGAATGATGACGCCGCCCGGGAGCGCAGATGCAAGACCGGCGTCAGCCACCGGGTGACCTGCGGTTCGGCCGGCTTTATTGTCAATCGCTGACCGGAGCCTAACGTGTCCGCCCTCTGCGAGCCGTCATTGACGAAGGATGCCATGAGCGTTGATCAGAACCCAGCCAAGCCGGTTTCCCCGAACTCGATCGCGGTCAAACCGCAGGTCATCAAGGACGCCGAGCTGGTCTCCAGCCCGCGCGATGATGCGCCGCCGAAGATCAAGCCGATCACCTTTGGTCAGCAGATTTTCATCTGGGCGATGATCCTGCTGGTGGGGGTGATCTTCGGCGTGGGTTCCTCGTGGACTTTCCTCCAGCAGCCGCAGCGCTCGATCGAGGGCGTCAGCGAAAACGACCTCCTGGTGCGCAAAGATGCGGCTGATCGGCTGCAGCGCATTCTCGCCGCCAGTGGCGAACGGTTTGCCCTGGGATCAATGGAAGCCTACGCCCAGACGCTGCGCCTGAGTCGGGTAGCCGCCGCCGATGGCTTGCTGCCTGAAGGTGCTGATCTCGATCGCGTCACTGATGAATTCCTCGCCCGGACGATCCCCTCGGCACCGGCGGCTCCTGGGGCCTCCGAAACTCCGGGGCGCACCTATCGCGCGCTGCTGCTCGAACATCAAGGCGCCAAGGATGAAGTGACGCGGCTTGAATTGCGTCGACTGCTCGCCGAGCGCACCGCGATCGATGCGCTGTACGCACGCAACGTCGCCGCCCCGGCCGTGGCGACCAGTGTCAGCGCGGCGATCGACCAATTGCGCGGAACCCACCTGACCGCCAGCGAAGTCGTGCTCGACGCCAAGCACCTGTTGCCCGACGTCAAATCCGACGACCCAGACGTGCAGACCACCTATGAAAAGGTGCGCGCGACCCGGTTCACTCGCCGGGCGCAGGTCACTGCGATGGTGGCGGCCGCTGATCTGAATGCCCTTGCCGCCAAGCAGGTGATCGGCGACGCCGAGATCGCCGCGGCCTATGAGCAGCGCAAGGAAACCTACCGCAAGCCGGCACCCGTACCGGTGCCGCCCGCAGTTGCCGATCCCGCCGCCCCGCCCGTGTATCAGCCGTTGGCCGACGTCGCTGCCGAGATCAAAGCGAAGCTCGCGCGCACCGCGGCTGAACAGGCGGCGCAGGTCGCGATCCAGGCGTTTAACAGCCAGGTCGATGAAAAGGGTCTGGAACAAGGCGATGGCGCCGCATTTGCCGCCGCCGCCAGCGCCGCCGGATTGGTGGTCACGCCCGCGCTGGTGATCGACGAGCCGAACGCCGGACAGGTCGACCTCGGGCCATTCGGCATGATCAAGGATCCCGCCGGCCTGTTCAGCAAAGAGCCCGGTTTCATCACCAACCCCCTGCAAGCTGCCAGCGCCGCTGATGCCTCCGATGCAACTGAGGCGCCAGCGGCAAACGTCGGGCGCACGTGGTTCGTCCTGCGCGTGATGAAGAAGGCCCCGGCGGGAATCCGCACCCTGGATGAGGTCCGTAGCGAAGTCCAAGGCCTCGTCGCCGGAGCGCGGGCATATCAGGCGTTGTTGAGCGAAGCCGAAAAATTGCGCGCTGCCGCCGAAGCTGCCGGTCCCGGCGGCTTAGCTCTGGTGATGGCCAACCCGGCGAATGCGGTGTGGGCCGCGACGGTCAGCGACGAACAGATGCGCCCGTTGGAGGAACTGCATGCGCCCGCCAGCGAAGCCGGTGGCGCGGTCGGTGACATTCGCCTGGCGACGAGTCTGGCCCTGCCCACCAGGCCGGTGGTGGTTTGCTCAGTCGAACGCAAGAACGCGGGTGCGAATGCTCCTGCCGCAGCGGTCACCCCGCAAGTCCGATTGATCCAGATTTCTCAGGTCCGCCACGACGAGCTACCGCCAAGTCCGGTGGCCGATTCAGCGGGGATGTACCGCAACGCGCTCAACCGATATCAACAGACCCAATTCGATCGCATCCTGCGCGAGAAACTTGGAAAATGAGCGCATCGGCGACGACCCACGCGCTCGTCCAGAGCCACCTGCCCGAGTTGAAGCTGCTCGCCCGTGGCAAGGTCCGTGATGTCTATGAAGTCGATGCGCAGCAGCTCTTGTTCGTCGCCACCGATCGCCTGAGTGCTTTCGATGTAGTGATGGCCAACGGCATTCCGGGCAAGGGCAAGATCCTCACCCAGCTCAGCCTGTTCTGGTTCGATCTGCTCAAGCCGCACGGACCGAATCATCTGGTGACCGCAGACATGGCGCAGATGCCGGCGGTGGTCCAACGCTATCGCGATCAGCTCGATGGTCGCTGCATGCTGGTCAAAAAGTTGCGGATCTTCCAGGTCGAGGCGATCGTTCGCGGGTATTTGTCAGGCTCAGGCCTGAAGGAATACCAGACCAGCGGCACCGTCTGCCGGATCGCCTTGCCAGCCGGACTGGTCGAAAGCAGCAAGTTGCCGGCGCCCTTGTACACGCCTTCGACCAAGGCTGCGCTCGGCACTCATGATCAGAACATCCATCCCGCCGAGGCCGCCAAGCTGCTCGGTCAAGATTTCGCCGATCAGGTCGAACAGCGGGCGATCACGCTCTATTCCGCGGCCCGGGATTACGCTGCCGGCCGAGGAATCATCATCGCCGACACCAAATTCGAGTTCGGCCTGGATCCCGATTCAGGCGCCGTGGTCCTGGCTGACGAAGCGCTGACTCCGGATTCCAGCCGCTTCTGGCCCGCCGCCAGCTGGCTGCCGGGACGGCCGCAGAACAGTTTCGACAAGCAGTTCGTCCGCGATTATCTCGAAAGCATCCACTTCGATAAAAATGGTCCGGGCATCACCTTGCCCGATGACGTGGTCAACCGCACGCAGCGGAAATACATTGAGGCGTTCCGCCTGCTCACCGGCAAGGAGCCGGCGCTGTAGCCGGATGCGTCGGCTTTGAAAATGAGTGAGGCGAGTGAGGCGAGTGAGGCGAGTGAGCTGATCACGCTGGCGCATCGACTCCGCGCTCATGCCTGATCTCCATCCGCTCCAATGGCTGCTCGGTGGACTATGCGCCGTGCTGGTCGGGATGGCCAAGACTGGGGTCCCGGGCCTCGGCATCCTGGTCGTGCCGGTGATGTTCTATGTCGTCAACGCCCCTCTTTCAGGGCCCGGGACTTTGCTGCCGTTATTGTGCGCCGCCGACCTGTTCGGGGTGTTCTATTTCCGGCGGCATGCCAAGGCGGGCGCGCTCTTTCACCTGTTTCCGTGGGTGGCGATCGGCATCGCGCTGGGCACCGGAGTTTTATCGCTGGTGGCAGGATCGTCCCTGCGCGCCCTGGTCGGCGTCATCGTGCTGCTGATGGTCGGCGCCCACCTGCTGCGCAAACGGATGGCTGAAGCAAACCTGACCCGCACAGCTCTGGCTCACGCGACCCGGACCGACGTTCATCACGGTTGGGAAAAAGCGCTGCTGTTCGGCGTCCTCGCCGGTTTCGCCACGACCATCGCCAACGCCGCCGGGCCGGTGATGAATCTCTATCTGCTGTCGATGGATCTGCCCAAAGACCAATTCATGGGCACCGGCGCCTGGTTCTTCCTCATCGTCAATCTGGCCAAACTGCCGATCTACGTCTGGCAGGGCCTGATCACGACCCCAAGCCTGCTGCTCGACGCCTGCCTGCTGCCCGGAGTCCTCGTTGGCGCTCTCCTCGGCAAGCAGCTCTACAACCGCCTCCCCCAACGCGCCTTCGAAATCGTCGTCATCAGCCTCACCCTCATCTCAGGCTTCAGCCTGCTGATCCCGCGATAACTGCGAGAATTTTAGACGGAACAGGAGGGCGCAGAGGACGCAGAGATCACAGAGGGGCTTGGGCGAGAGGCTGCTGCCATCAGTCCCCTCTCAACTTTATTCTCTGCGTCCTCTGCGTCCTCTGCGTCCTCTGCGCCCTCCTGTTCCGTCTCCCCTCACGCTCATTCAAGTCGCTCGCGACCTGCCGGTACGAGTTCAGCGCGGAGGTAGCGCAGGCGCACCCGGCCAAGGTCGCGAAGTACGTCCCAGAGCCACCGAGGAACACACGGGCCAGGGCGCACGCGATGACCAATTGATTGGCGATTATTGCATTCAAGAAATGGGCGACTGCTTTTTAGCCACAACCAACCACAAGTATCTAGCATCAAAAAAACCAAATTTACCGATTAAATCCAACTTCCTTAGCCTCCTTTATCATCCTCGCGCTTGGCCATTCCGGCGGCATAGACGCGGCTTCAATGGGGCCGCGAGAATTAACCCGCGGAAATCAATCGGGTGGTGACCAGCAGTGATGCGATTACGTGCCTTCAATGGGGCCGCGAGAATTAACCCGCGGAAATGAAGT
>JANYGY010000052.1 GCA_025362255.1 Planctomycetales bacterium | reverse complement strand
GAAGGCGTGCGCTTTCGTTATCCGCGTACAGAAAAAGACACGCTGGAAACGTTCAGCCTGAGTATTCCCGCAGGGCAGCGGGTCGGCGTGGTTGGTGAAACCGGCGCCGGCAAGACGACGTTCCTTGATCTGATCATGGGCTTTTACAGTCCGACTGCCGGCACGATCCGGTATGACGGCCTGCCCTTGTCGGAAATCGGCAAACGCCAACTGCGCCGGCGCAGTGCATTGATGACCCAGGATGCGTTTTTGTGGAACACCACGATTCGCGAAAATATCCGCCTGGGGCGACCCGGCGCGACCGATGCCGAGGTGGTGATCGCGGCGACCCGCGCCCAGGCGCACACCTTCATCAGCGAGACCGAACACGGCTACGAGACCAAGGTCGGCGAACGCGGCGCCCGGCTGTCGGGTGGCCAACGTCAACGCATCGCCTTGGCCCGGATCTTTTTGCGCAATCCGGCGATCGTGGTGCTCGACGAACCGACCAGCGCGCTGGATCTGGAAACCGAAGCGCGCCTGCAGGAAGACCTCGATACCCTGGGCGCCGGGCGCACGACCCTGATCGTTGCGCACCGCTTATCGACCTTGCGCGCGGTCGATCGGATCCTGGTTTTCAGCAACGGCCGGATCGTCGAAGACGGCACTCCGCGCGATCTGCTGGCGAAAAAAGACGGATTCTACCGGCGCTTGTTCGACTTGCAGCAAGCTGCGCCGCAGGGCTGAGGCAACCGGCTGGCTGTACGCCTGATTAGCCGCCGGGCTTGGCTTTATGCCTGATGAGCCGCCGTGCTTGCCTACCCGCCGTGCACTTCGCCGATCGCGCGATATTTCTGATAACGCTTTTCAAGCAGTTCGTCGGTGGTCAGGGTCTGCAGCTGAGCGAGCTGCTTGAGCAGGCAGGTCTTCAGGCTCTCGATCATCACCAGCGGTTGGCGATGAGCGCCACCGGCGGGCTCTTCGACGATCTCATCGACGATGCCGAACTTCATCAGCTCGGGGCCGGTCAGCTTCAGCCGCTCGGCGGCGAGGTCGCGTTTGCTGCCGTCCTTCCACAGGATCGCGGCGCAGCCTTCGGGACTGATCACGGAAAAATAACTGTTCTGGAGCATGATGATGCGATCGCCGACGCCGATGCCGAGCGCGCCACCCGACCCGCCTTCGCCGATCACCACCACCAGGATCGGCACCCGCACCAAGGCCATGTCGCGGATGTTTTCAGCGATGGCGATCGACTGCCCGCGCTCTTCGGCCTCGACGCCGGGGAATGCCCCGGGGGTATTGATCAGGCAGATGATCGGCAGGCCGAATTTTTCAGCGATGCGCATCTTCGCCATCGCCTTGCGATAGCCCTCGGGATGCGGCATGCCAAAATTGCAGCGCCGGCGCTCGTGGACGTCTTTGCCCTTCTGCTGACCGACGATCATCACCGCATGGTCGCCGAGCTTGCCGATGCCGGTGATGATCGCCTCGTCATCGGCATAGCGACGGTCGCCGCACAACGGCACGAAGTCCTCGACCATGTGGTCGACATAATCACTGGCCTGCGGACGCAGCGGATGGCGCGAGAGTTGCACCCGTTGCCATGGTGTGAGCTGCGCAAAAAGCTTGCGGGTTTCGTCCCCGAGTTTCACCCGCAGCGAACCGACCTCAGAAGCCACGGCCACGCCGCTGCTTTGCGACAGCAGCTCAAGTTCGTTGATCTGCTCCTCAAGTCGGACCAGCGGCTCAAGAAAATCGAAAGGGTTGCTCATGGCGATGGGAAACGTTACGCAGGATCGACCGGAGGCCACCACCATGCGCGACCAGTCTGAACTGGAACTCAAGTGGGCATTGACCGCCGGCGAACACGCCCGCCTGCGCGCCCACCTGATCGCCACCCACGGCCCCGCGCGGGCTCTGGCCCAGGTGAACCGCTTCTTCGACACCGCTGATCGCCGCCTGCGCGCCGCCCGGATGAATCTCCGCATCCGCAACGAAAACGGCCGTCTGATCCTGACCTGCAAACGCCACCTCGAAGCGTCCAATACCGCCCACCTCACAGACGGCCTTTCGTCACACCAGGAATGGGAAACCGACTTGCCCGCCGCTCATTCCCAAGAATTAGCGGACCTGGCAACCAGCGCCCACCCCAGCGCCACCTGGACCGCAGCCCTGCCACTGCCCGAACCCATCCGCACCACCCTCCATGGCCACCCACTGCACGCCCTCGGCGGCTTCGCCAACCACCGCGACGAATGGCACCTCACCCGCGGCGGCCTCGATGAACTCCTCTGCCTCGACCGCACCGAATTCGCGACGCGCACCGACTACGAATTAGAAATCGAAACCCCAGATCCCACTGCCAGCGCAGCTCATTGGCGCACCATCTTCGCCACCTGGGACATCCCCGTGATATCCCAGATCCAAACCAAATTCGCGAGATACCTCAAGCTGTCGCCAGCTTTATAGCCGCAACCCACTCCCGACCCCCCCCTGCCCCCGTAGAAATGCGGATCCGTGCGAGCGCAGCAAGCCACGTCGAAAAGTCAGGGAGAGGCCGAGGTGGCAGCTGCCCCTCGGTTAAAAAGCTCACGGATGACGATCCGCCTGAGCTGCCACTCGCTTTACGCCGCAAGCCGTAGTAGATCACGTTATGCGTATCTTTTCCAGTTTGCTTATCATCACGGTCGGTGCCCTTGGTGCCGAGGCCGCCGACCTGCCGATTTCAACGCCAACGCCGGCGCAAAAACCAGCGCTCGTCGTCGGCGTGCCGGATCCGGGGCGCGCGGCCCAACACTTTGCCACCAGTTTCGTCGGCAAGGCGTGGATGGCCGCAGACAACGCCCCGCTGCGCGACCTGGTGGCCACCACTTTGCACGTGCCAGCCGAGGCAACGGTCGCGCAGATCTCGCGCATCGACGCTGCCGGCGGCCCGGGCGGTATCACCGTCACGGTGGTCAGTCCGACGCTCGCCAAGGACTTGGCCAAGCTGGCCCTACCGGCCAGCAAGTGGACCTCCAAAGTAGTCGATGGCGTTCTCCATCTGCAGTGCGGTGAGCATCCGCCGAGCGCGCCGGTTGCCGCTGGCGCAGCCGATCTGTCCATCGCCTGGGATATCGCCCCGCTCGTCGCAGAGGCCAAAGGAGACGACGGCCGGCTGATCGAATTGATGGCCAAGGCGCTGCCACCGGGGACTGCGGAATGGACCTGGATCCCTGAAGGCCTCGCGACGCGCCTGCGCTTGGTCACTGCCAGCGCCCTCCTCATCCCGCTCGACCGTGCCGCGTTGGCCTCGGTGCCAGCAGATGCGTTGGCGATACAGGCGATCGGACTCGATGGCGCCGCGTGGTGGATGGCCAACCAGCACTGGTGTGCTGAGCTGATGACGGCACTGAAAGTCGAGCGTCCACTCGGTGAGGTGTTTGCCGCAGTGGGGTTGCCCGCGGAACCGCGAGAGGTCTTCGCCGCTATTCACGGCACCGCCGTGGTGGTGATCCGCGACGGCGCAACGATGCCCCCGGTGACCGTGCTGCTGCCGCGCAATCCTCAGCTCGACCGCGTGATTGAGGCGGGGATGCGGGCGCTCGGCTGTCCGCTACCCGAGGTCGGCAGCTCGACCCCGCTGCTGCCCGATCCCCCCGGCATGGAGCCGCGCGCTCGTCAGCAACTGGCCATGATCACCGGCATGTTCGGGGCCTCGCTGGGTCGCACCGCCACGACCTGGATCCTGTCGAGCGACGCCTTCCTCACCAGCGATCTGCTCGCCGGAACTGCTGGCGGTTGGAGCGAGAGCGCGATCGGCAAGCTGGCCCTGAGCAAGGTCGAGGCGCAGACGTGTTCACTGATGGCAACTGATGGCCAGCGCGCGTTCCGCAGCCTGGCGCAGTACGCCTCGATGTTCGCCAGCCAGTTGCCCGATCGCAAACAAAGTGCCGCCCTGGTTAAGCTGGCGGTCGCGCTGGCGCGTAACGCAGGCCCCGGATACACCGTTGGTCGCCGCGATGGTGCGGGCTTCCTGATTGAAGGCCGCGGACCGGTCTTGGATCTGTTGTTCTCCGGTGGCAACCCGGGGACGGCCGGAATCATCGCCGCCATTGCCATCCCCAACTTGCTGGAAAGCCGCGTCACGGCCAATGAAGCAGCCGCCGCAGCCACCTTAAAATCCGCCATCTTCCCCAGCCAGATCCAGTTCCAGGCCGGTGGCTATGTCGATGAAGACAGCAATGGTCGGGGCGAGCACGGCTTCCTTGCTGAATTTTCCGGTGGGCCGGTACCCGGTAGCAACAAGACCCTGCAATTGCTGGCGCCGGGCGACTGGTCGGGCGTGCGCAACGGCTACCATTACGTGGTCTACCTGCCCGATGGGGCAGGCGGTGGCGGTGATTCGAGGTCGGCCCTTGGTGAGAAGGGCATCAACGATCGCGAGGCGTATTGGGTAGCCTATGCGTGGCCTGAGAAGGATCAGGGACGCAAAGTCTTCGCCATCTGCAACAGCGGCATGATCTATCAGCAGCCAATGGGCAATGGACCGGCGACCGCGACCAAACCGGCGTGGAACGACGTCTTCGGCGGTGCCGACAAGAGCTGGAATGACGCACCGACCTGGTTGCCATACCGCCGGTGAGCGTCCGGCCATCTGATCCCCATCGCCAGCCTCGATCGAATTTCCCCGACAGGCTCGGAGAGCGGCTGACGCTGCTGTCACCAATTGAACGGCTGGTCATTCTCTTTGGGAGGCGGGCTTAAGCCGTCGATGCGTTGCGAAAGCGTGTCGAAAAAAAACGGCGACGCCCGCTCCCCATCCCCCTGTGTGCGGTGGGCCAAAGTGCGGGACAAAATGAACAGCATACAAATGTTATAAATATTCATGTGCGCATGTTCTTTCCCCGCCAGGCAATCCACGTCTCTCAGCAAAGAGCCCTTTAACAAGGATTCAGGACATGCCCTGGGACCGCCGGTTTCCAACCG
>JANYGY010000011.1 GCA_025362255.1 Planctomycetales bacterium | reverse complement strand
CATGTACGCCGGGTTTTTGTGCGGGTCGCCATGGCGGCAACGCTTGTCCATGTCGGCGCCGCCCTTGAGCAGCTCGTCGACCTTGAAATTGCACATGCCGGCCATGAACAGGCTTTGATTCCCGAGGATACCGTAGCGTCCGGTGACATTCATCGGGGTCGGCAGCGTCGCGAGCTTTTCTTGCTTGGCGACTTCCATCAACGGGCTTTTGGTCGGCTCGGTGGTGATGATCAACTGCTCTGAAGGGGCGGTCTTACCGCACTTCTTCTTCAGCGTTTCGAGCAGCCAGAGGGTCAAACCCATGGTTTCGGCGGTGACTCCCGAACGGCTGACGACCTGGAAGAGGGTCTTCTTGAGATCGAGCACATCGAGCAGCTCTTGCGCCACCTTGGGATCGGGATTGGTGAGGAAAAACACCCGAGGTGCTTTGCCGCGAACCTTGGCATCGAGCAGGTTGTGCTGGCTGTTGGCCAGAGCGTTGAACAGGCTTTGCGGAGCCAAGACCGAGCCGCCGATGGCGACGATGACCAAGTTGTCCCAATGGCCCTGATGCTTTTTCAGCAGGGCTTTGAGTTCAGTGGTGTCCTGGTACGGCAGGTCGAAAAAGCCGCTTTCACCGGTAGAACGCAGTTCATCGACGTTTTCATGATGTTTGGGAAACTTGGCGACGAGCGTGTCGACCTCGGATTTGGTCAGGCCATGGGTGGCACCGATCGCTTCGGCAAGACAGTTCGTGAAATCCAGGGTCAGGCTCATGCTTGCTCCAAATCCTTGCAGTGACAATCGTTGCAGTCTATCCACAGGTCCCGGACAGGGCCGGTTCCCAGCGCCACGGTGCGCTCGCTGAAGAGCATAGGATTGCTGCGAGTGGTTTTCAAGGCTGGATAGGGCTTGAGAGGCGCCTTAGGCTGCTATGACGAACAACTTTTATGGCCCGCACCTCTTTACCTCCGTCTGGCCCCACAATCTCGCCCGCTGGGCTTGCGTCCCACCGACGGCGCCTCCTTCCTCGAATGGCAGTGCTGACGGCGGTGCTTGCCGGTGCCGGGGCATGGATGGTCCGCGGGCACGGCCAGACCACCGAGGCCACCCCCAACTCGCCGCACCCTTCGGCAATCCCTCAGCCTCGTACTGAGAGCGACCCGTCTGCCGGCTCACCCCACCTCAACCCCCCACGGACGGCCTCAAAGCCCACGGACATCCATTTGCTGGCTGATGAGGATTACGCCCCGGCGATCGAACGTCTGCTCAGCGAGGCCAAGACCAGCATCGATGTCACCATGTTCAGTTGCGTGCTGCCTGACCAGGCCTCGGCCAAGCATCCGGTGCGCCGACTGCTGGATTGTCTGGTCGCTCAGCATCGAGCTGGGGTCACGGTTCGCGTGGTCTTCGATCAAGGTGCGCCCGTCAGCCGCACCGGCGATGACCGCGAGCCACCGAGCCGCAATGCCGGCCGCTATCTGAAAAGTGCCGGCGTCGACATCCGGTGGGATGAAGATCGCCGCACGACGCATACGAAGTCGCTGACCGTCGACGGTCGGTGGTGCGTGGTGGGCTCGACCAACTGGTCGGCCAGTGCGCTAGGACACAACCGCGAGCAGAGCCTGCTGGTGGATTCGCCCGCATTGGCCGGCTAGCTGTCCGCGCACTTCAATCGCCTGTGGGCGATTGGCCGCCCCGTCGAATAGAATTTAGAACAGCCACTTTTTGAGGCCTCGCCACACGCCAATGGCGCTGGCCGCTTCGCGGCCTTGGCCCATGGCCGCGACGACCAGTGCCAGCAAGAGATGAGCGATCGTGGCTGGGTCGCGACCACCATGGCGACGAGCGAACCAAATCAGGAATTCAGCTTTAGCGAACCCGCGCTTGAGCGGGTCGGCGCGGTTCGCGCCATCGCAGCGATGTCTGGCGCGCAACTCGCGGCAAAACCGAAATGGCCTGGCATCACCGACGTGATCGGCCAACCGCTGGCAGAAATCGCGGTCTTCACCCAAGGCATAGCCCGGTCGCCGGGCGTCAAATTCGATTGCCAAGGCCAGGTCACGACGCACGGCGAAGCAGGCCCCGAACAACGCTGAGGTCGATCCATCAATGCGCGCCCCGGTCAGGCGCCGTGGATCGTGGAAGCAACCGAGGTGTACCAGCCGGTGTAGTCGGCGCACCGCCCGCGACCGCACTTCCAGCACCGGCCCCCAGCCGGCGGCGTCGGGCCAGCGGGCGATGCAGCGGTGCAATTTTTGAATGAAATCCGCCGCCAGATCAGTGTCGTCATCCAGGAACACCACAATGTCCGCCGTGCAGGCGCGCAGCAGGACGTTGCGCGCTGCAGGCAAGCCATTGAGGTCGGGATAATGCAGCGTGCCGGGCAACGGATATGGCACCACTGACTGGTCGCACAGGAGCACCGGCACGGCCCCAGCCCGCCACGAGGGCAGCGAGCGCGCGAGCGATTCATGCCGATTGCGCGTCGGCACCAAGAACTCGACGGTCCGCATACCGCTCGCATCGGATCGTGATTTCAGCGGTGAAGTCCTGATCAGACGCATGCGGCCTGGAGCATGACCCATGCGCTTGATCAGCCAAGTGTCGCCGATTCATGATGAGCGAACGGATTCTGGCCAGGGAGTCCTTCCTCATCGGTGCGGGCCCTCACGATTGATGACATGCGCAACAGTCTGCTGCCGATCATCCTGATCATCCTGACCACCGGCGGAGCTTGGTGGTTGATCCGCGGCGGCGCTGAACGCGGGGCCGGCGGGCCTGATGTGGCGGCGGGAATCCTGCGGTTGCCGAAAAAAACCAGTCAGCAGACCAGCCCGGCGGACATCACGGGAACTACCACGATCACCGGCGACGCGCCTGCCGATTCCGCAACCTGGCGGGTCATCCTGATCGCCGGTGGCGATCGCCATCCGCTGACCAACTCGGCGGTGCTGGCGCTGGGCGAAGAACTCACCCGCCGCGGGTGCATCGCGGTGCTCGAGCCACTGCTGCGTGATCGACAAGAGCCGCTGCCGCTCGGCTGCGACGGCACCCTGCGGGTGTCTCTCATCGAGGGCGTATTGCCCACTGATCTGCCAGGCGCGGTGACGTGCACCCTGCGCATCAGCGCCACGCCCACCCGCGTCCCCACCGACCATCCGGCTGCACGATGGTTTCCCCACCTGCCGGCCAGCAGTCCGACGATCATGACGCTGGTGCACCAAAGTACGCCGGTGGGAACGCCGTCGTGGCCGCACTGGTATGCAGGACTCGGCAACGCTTTCAGCCAAGCAGTGATCACGCACCTGGGAACCCCCGCCGCCACCACCGATACCACTCTCCGCCTGCGACGCACCGCGTGGCTCGATGATGGCAAAGCGGGTCCTGAAACGACGGGCCCGACGACGACCATCTACGGACGCATCCCTTCGCCGCCGCAAGGTGATATCGCCGAACACCGGGTTGCTTTTCAGCATCCGCTGGTCCGGGGTTGGATCGGAGATTTTTCACCAGTGCCGTTCACCGCGCGTGATCAGACTGAGCGCCCTGCGCGTGCAGAATTGCTCCACCGCATTGAAGCCGGTCGCTGGCTGAAAGGCCCTGACCTGGGCGACGCGGTGGTCTTTAGCAAAGAGGATCGCCTGAGCGACGGCAGTGAGATCCATCGCACGATCAGCATCACCGCCAGCGGCTTCATCGAATGGCAGGAACGCCCGCATCCGATGGCGGTATGGCAAGCCTGGACCACCGCGGCAGCCGCCGGGGACGCCGAGGCCGCGGAGCAGCTCGTGCGCCATCGCGATCTAAAGGGGCTCGGTCTGCCCGCGTCAGGAACTCCGCAGGCGCCGTGACCGCCTGAGAGAACGGCTCAGTGCCATTCGTTTCCGGGGAAGAATACCACCCGCCGGTAGACGGTTCCGAGAGGCCGCGTGAGCAGGAATTCGATCTGCTCGACGACTTCCAAAGGCTGCATCACCTGGGTCAGATCGCCAGGATACGTGACCCCGCCTGCGGTCCCCGCGTGATGCCACAGCGGGGTATCGATCCCACCTGGGCAGATGGCTGAAACAGCGATTCCGAACGGGCGCAATTCTTGGGTCAGGGCATCTGAGAATCCCAGCATCGCATGTTTGCTGGCGCAGTAGACCGCTTGATTGGCCATGCCATGGATGCCCGCCACAGATGCGACGTTGACGATCCGGCCGGTCCGACGTGGTTTGAGTTTCGGCACCACGGCGTGGGTCCAGGCGATGGTGCCTTCGACGTTGGTCGCCAGCAACCTGCGGATGGTCGGCACGTCCTGCTCATCGAACGGTTTCAGATCGAACACCGCCGCGTTGTTCACCAGCACCGCGATCGGCCCGAGTTCGCATTCGATGCGTTCCACTGCCGCCGCTGCCGCCGCCCAATCCGCGACATCGAGGGCAAACGGCACGATCCGACCCGCCGCCGATTCAGCGGACGTTTCAGCGGCAAGTGCCGTGAGCTTATCGAGCGAACGTGCGACAGCGGCGACCAGGTGGCCTTGCGCCGCCAAGCGCCGCGCGAGGAGCGCACCGACGCCACTCGAAGCCCCGGTGACGATATGGACGACTGGAGTCATGGGTGGTTCTCGTCGGGGGTGGAAGGCTCAGTATGCCCACGGTTCGGGGTTGTCGTAAAAATACGTGGCGCTGGGCGCGGGGATGATCACCGACGTGCCATCTGGCAATTCCACTGGGCTTTGCCGGCGGAAGCCCAGCAAACGCAAAACCTGGGGTGATGCCGTCGCGATCAGGTCAGCGGGGAATGAACGCTTGTGATCAGTCTGCGGCTTGATCCACGAACGGATGTAGAGCGTGAGCACGCCGCGGCGCAGGGCATTCGACCGATTGGCCTCGCCGGCGTGGTACGCTTGGCAATCGAACGCGATCACTGAGCCAGCCGGTGCGATGGCCTGGATACCACTGCCGGGAGTGACTTCGGCGGGGTCGATGTGACTTCCGGGAACCAGTCTGGTGGCCCCGTTTTCCAGGGTGAAATCATCGATACACCACGCGGTCTGGATGCCGATTGGAAACGGCATGAAGGGCATCGCGCCGCCCCAGATGCCGGTGTCGCGATGAAGATTCTGCGGCGTGCATCCCGGCAGGCGGGCGCCGAGATTGCACGAGCTGAGGATGCAGTCGTCGCCCAGCAGCCCTTCGCAGGTGGCGAGCAGCAGCGGATCGGCAGCCACCGCGCAGAACGCCGGATCCCAGGCCACCAGGTTCGCACCGTGGTATTGCTGACGGTCGGGTGTTTCAGCTTGGCCCACGAGGTGCGCGTCGATCGAGGCCCGGATCGCCGCAAGATGTTCTGGGCTGATCAGATCGTGGAAAATCGTGTAGCCCTGGGTGCGCAGCTGCTCTTGGTGGTGAGCGACCTGTTGTTCATTGGCAACCGCGGGTGATTCGAGCATCGTTGACATGCATACCTCCTGATTGTCTATCAAGTATGCCTCGAACAAATCACGAGCGCCAGAGCAGTTCAACGCTGAGTTGTGTATTTTCCGCGCCTGGGTCGGATACAGCATATGCCGCCGCCGCTGCACACCTCGGTGATCGATGCCAACCGCATGCCGGTGCGGGTGTTGCGCTGTGCGCGCGCCCAGCTGTGGCCCTGGTGGCACTTGACCAACATCCGTCCGACCGGGTGGCTGCTGTACGCCAACGATCGTGATGGATCGTCGGTTACCTGTGCTGGGCGGCGGTATTTGCTACGTCGGGGCCAGACGACGGTCTTGCCTCCGGGTGTCGGATTCGACACCGCCCCCAGTCCTGATACCAACCAGGTCTATATCGAATTCGATGTCCCCGGCTTGCCCGTCGGAATGCCCACCGAGCCGACCCAGCTCGGGGCTGATCCGACCTTGGCGGCGATCACCACCCAACTGCATGAGATGATGGTGTTCGGTCAGCTGCATCACCATCCGGTAACGCTCAACCTTGCTCACGCCTGGATCAGATTGGCGCTGGCCCGGGTATTTGCGCAACTTCCGGCATTGGCCTATACCGAATGGGCCGGCCGCGGTGGAGATCCCCTCGAGCAGGCCGTCGAAGCGATCGAGCGCGAATTAGACAAGCCGCTCTACGTCAGCAAGCTTGCCGAGCGTTGTGGCATGGGGCCGCAATGGTTCACGCGGCGGTTTCAAGCCCGATTCAACAAGTCGCCGGCGCAATACCTGCTCGATCGCCGGGTAGAGGTCGCGGCGCAACGCCTCGCCCATGATCATGTCGCCATTGATCAGGTAGCGAGCGCGTGCGGTTTCAGCGATCGCTCGCATTTCTCGCGGGCCTTTACCAAACGCATGGGATTGTCGCCCGCGCGCTATCGCGCCGAGAGTCGGCGTCGCTTCCGCGAAGAGTAAGCCAGCTATCATTCGGGGATGCCCCGCCTGCACCCACGCTCTGGCCACCTGCTGCCAGAAGTCCTTTCGCCTGTGGGTTCGCCCGATTGTTTGCCGGCGGCGGTGGCCGGTGGCGCTGACGCGGTGTTCCTTGGCCTGCGCCACTTCAACGCACGCGGCCGCGCCGAAAATTTCCGCAAGGCCGATCTGCCGGGCTATGTGAAATATCTGCATGACCACGACGTGAAGTGCTACGTGGTGATGAACACCTTGGTGCACGATGACGAATTCCCCAAGGCTCTCGATTTGGCCGGGGCGGCTGCGGATGCCGGCGTCGATGCGGCGATCATCCAGGATCTTGGCCTGTGGCGGCTGCTGACCCGCGCCGTGCCGACGCTCAAACGACATGCGTCGACCCAGATGACGATCCATCATCCGAGTCAGGTCGCAGTGCTCGCCGAGCTCGGCGCCGAGCGGGTCATCCTGGCGCGTGAATTAAAATTGGAGGAAGTCGCGGCGTGCACCGCTGAGGCCCAGATGTACGGCATCGAGACCGAGCACTTCGTCCATGGCGCGCTGTGCTACGCTTTTTCGGGTCAGTGCCTGATGTCGAATTTCGCCGGTTGCCGCAGCGCCAATCGCGGCACCTGCGCCCAGAATTGCCGCTTCGATTACCAGAAATCCGCAGGCGATCCGACAACTGAGATCAGCATGAAGGATCTCGCGCTGTTCGGGCGCATCCCTGAACTGGCCCAGGCCGGAGTGTCGTCGCTCAAGATCGAAGGTCGGCTCAAAGGCGCGGATTACGTCTACACCACGGCGCGCATCTACCGTGCCGCGGTCGATGCCTGGGCCGCCGGAAAACCGATGGATCTGGCGTGGGCCAAAGATCTCCAGCGCGATGTGTTCAGCCGGGCCAACACCGATGCGCCGCTGCGCGGGGTGTACGATGCCAGTTCGCGCCTGCATCGCTACGCACCCGAACAGGATCTGGTTCCCGATGCAGAATTGTTCAGCCTCGATCGCGGTCGCGGCGAAGCGGTGATCACCGGCAAAGACGTCCGCGCGGGCCAGGGCTTTGCCTTCACGGTCGCTGATTTCAACGGTGGTTTCCTGGTCATCGGCGCCGATCGCCACGGGCGCGACCAATGGCGCTGCCGCATCCGCATCGCTCCGCACGGGCCGAAAGTCCCCAGCGGAACCAAGTTGTTCCGCAACGCCGATCATGCGCGCAAACTCGAAGCCGCGAGCGCGATGGAGGCCTTCCCGTTGCCCCAGCCCGCTGCCGACACGCTCGCCTTGTCGTTGACCGTCAGCGGCGCGATCGGCGCACCGCTGACCGCCAGCGCGACCCTCAGCGACGGGCGGCAGGCGACCGCCTGCACCCCGACGCCGCTGGTCGCCGCCACCGGCGCGCCCCTCGATGGTGATCAGCTGCGCGCCAAGCTCGGTGCTTTTGGCGGGAGCCCGTTCCATTTGGAAAAGCTGGTGGTCGTCCTTGACGACGACGTTTTCTGTCCGGCGTCGGTCTTGAAGGAATTGCGCCGGCAATTGGTCGAGCAGCTTGCTTCTCAACCGATCCCCGCGGTCGAATCCGTCACCCGCGACCCCGCCGGATGGAGCCCGATCAGCACCGACCAGCCGCGCCGCCGGACCACCGGCATGTGGGTCGTGGTGTCCTCGCTGAGCGCGGTCGAAGCCGCCTTTGCCGCCGGTGCCGAGCGCGTGTGGCTTGATGATCCGGCCTTGGATCTGTGGGGCGCGCGGGTGCCGCAGATCCCGCGTCGCGATGGCTTGTGGCTGCGGCACCCGGCGACCGCCCCGGTGTCACGGCATCTAGCGGCAATCGGCCTGCCGGTCGTCGCTGGACATCTGGGTGTGCTGGCGGCGGCACGGGCAGCGCGGCTGCCGGCGATCGCCGATGTGTTCTGCAACACGTATTCGACCGAAACCCTGCTCGCGCTGCAAGACCTCGGGGCGCAGGCGGCGGTGATTTCGCTCGAATGCTCATCGCGTGAGGTCGCCCGCCTGGCCGCGCGCTGTGCCAGCCTCGCCACGCCGCTGCTCGCGCTGATCGCGGCCGGACGCCTGCCGGCGATGCTCACCCGCCAAGACCACGGCTTGGCTGCTGGTGAAAGCCTGTCGATGCGCGCAGTGCCCAAGGACGGCGGCCTGCCTTACACCATCGAACGGCGTCATCACGACACCGTGATCTGGGAAGGTCGCCACCTCAGCTGCCCTGAACAGGTCGCGCAGACCCCGGGATTGGTCGATGCCTGGGTCCTCGAATACGGTGGCCTGACCCCGACGCAGATTACCGCCGGCGTCCAACGCTATCTTGCACTTCGCGATGGCGCGCAGTCAGCCGAAGACGTCTCCCACGCCGATGCCCTAGACGCGCCCCTCGGCCTGTTCACCGGACATCTCCATCAAGGCAGTAGAGAACTCGATCAGGTGGCTGACAAACTGTGAGGTTTGGCAGTTCTTAAATTTTAGGTCCTGAGAAAAAGACCCATGGGCGGGCCGCCCATGCCACAAAGACATCTCTCACGTGGCATGGGCGGCTTGCCCATGTTTTTACATTCTGAGAAAAAGACACATGGGCAAGCTGCCCATGCCACAAAAGACATCTCTCACGTGG
>JANYGY010000162.1 GCA_025362255.1 Planctomycetales bacterium | reverse complement strand
CTGGGATGGCTCGGCCCCGGATTATTACGCGTACGATTGGAACTACGCCACCGATGAGCACGTCGGCTCACCGCACATCGGCGCCATGCAGGCCTACACCATGCTGTCGAAGCGCGCCATCGCGCAGGTACCGAATTATCTGTGGCAGCTCGCGCTGTGGGACGGCGGCGTCAAAAAGCGCTACCGCTATGCGTCCGACGGCACGCTGACCGGCATCCCCGTCGGGACGATTGCGAGCGCGCCCGAGGTCGGCGCGACAAGCCTGCAATTGCGCGGTGGCACACCGGGGACGACCATACTCGACACGGGCGATCTGCTCGGCATCACCGGACACTCGCCACCTCTACCGGCACGCTGCAGTGCTGATTTCGACAGCCTGACATTCGAGAGCGACAGCGGCGATAAAGTAGCCGCTGGAAAACTCACGCTTAGTGATGTCGGCGCTGTGCCGCTGCCCGGAAGTCTGAGTCAGGACGGCGACAAGCTGCATTTCAGCGGCAGTGGCCGGATGGTGTTGGGGGGATTTCCCGACGCGATGAGCTTTTGCCAACGGGACTTCAGCGGACTGCGCAGCATCAGTGTGCGGCTGCTGGCGTTTGGTGATGGGAAGGTTGCCAACAACAAGTCTGCAGGCCCCGCGGCAGTCGTGCCCGACACCGCGGCCCACGTCGATCGCCAAGAACTGGAGCGCCAGCGAACCCAAGAACAGACCCGACCCGAAGACCAAGCTGGCATCATGCTGCGCAACGGCACCGGGCCTCAGGCCGGATTCATGGCGGTGGTGCGCAATAGATCTGGTAAGATCTCAGTGCTGTGGCGTGAAAATGACGCGCCTGACGCCTACACCGGCGAGGTCGGCTCAGCCGATACGCCCACCGGCCCCGTGTACGTCCGCCTGATCCGGGTGGAGGCTGGCTCCAACCATTACCGCCCCGAGTGGTCAGTAGACGGCGTGGCGTGGCAGCCGATGGGCAATCCGGCGAACTACCCGTGGATTAAGGAGGGCGCCAAGCCGCTGGTCGCAGGCCTGATGGTCTCTACCTGCACCGGCGCCCAGGGTTTCCAATATTACACGGTCAAAGGTCCAGTGGTGGTTGATGCCGCTGGCACTGCCACCATCCCGCTGGACATCACCGAGCGCAGCGGGCCGGTGGGTGCCGATGCCGCTCATCCCGCGATCGCTGTCGGGGCCACCATCCAGCACCTCGATTACGCCTCACGCTACGAAGGCTTCTGCAATCTGGCGCTGTGGCTGACCCGGCCACGCATCGTCCGCGAGTTCGCCTGGGGCGACTACGATCACGTCGTCGACACGCATTGGAAAACGCTGATGCGCGCCACCGATCGCGTATGGAGTGATCCGGTGCTGACGCGCTTTTGGCGCAAGGGCAAGCTGTTGGCGAACCCGGCCTATGCCGAGCAGACCAAGCGCACGCATCCAATGAACGAACTCGGCGAATTCTGGGCCAAACGTTGGGCCGGCCTCGACTGTTTTTTCCAGCTCAGTGTTCCGATCAATCCACCGTTCACCGCGTGGCCAACGGGCAATGGCATTACCGGCACGTGGCCGAATCAGCCCGGCGGCGTGATCAAAGTATGGGCCATCGCCTATGAGTTGGGCTCCAAGCCGAAACGCGAATGGCTGCTGATCACGCAATCACCGCGTGAGGATCGCAAGGCGGTGGTGGTGACCGTCCCTGGCTTCGGTGACGCGACCGTTGATGTCACCCGCAGCGGCTCCTTTCATCTGTTGAGCGAAGGCACCAAAGGAGCAGTTGCCCTGGGTACTCCACCGGCACCTCCGATGGCGATCCCGAAGACCGCTCCCTAAACTCTCACTCCATATCACCTTTTTCTTCAAGAGACTTCCTTCATGCTTCACGGTCCGGTTACTTTCGATCACCAATCTTTTCTCGTTGGTGGCCAACGCATCTGGCTTCATTCCGGTGAAATCCATTATTTCCGTCATCCATCTGAATTGTGGCGTGACACCTTGTTGCGCGCCAAACAGGCTGGGTTGAACGCCATCAGTACCTACTTCGCCTGGAACTTCCACGAACCAGAAGAAGGTACTTTCGATTTCACCGGTGACCGCGATATAGGCAGATTCCTTGACCTCTGTGCCGAACTTGATCTGTGGGTCATTGCTCGCCCGGGGCCATACATCTGCGCCGAATGGGACGGTGGTGGACTGCCAGCGTGGCTGCTGTGCAAGCCCGGTATCCGCTCACGCGAAAACGATCCGACCTTCATGAAGTATACGCGCCTGTGGTTCGATCAGGTGCTGCCGATGATCGCCAAGCGTCAAGCTTCACGCGGTGGCTCGATCATCCTGGTGCAGAATGACAATGAGTACGCCGGCGGTTGGGATGAATCGACCCGCAGTTACACCCGCCAGATTCTCGACCTCTTCAAAGCTGCTGATATCGACGTTCCGATCATCGCCTGCAATGCCCACAGCGCATCGCCAGATACGGTCTACGTCAACTATTCTCACGAAGCGGCTGACCAGATGTTCTGGCCGGATATGATCGTGACGTATAACTCTGGACCAGGAGTCGAACCGGTACGTGACCTGCGACGCAAGCAGCCGAACGCGCCATTGTTCATGACTGAATTCTGGTCTGGACCCCAGGCGTTCTGGGGTCGTGCCCTCAACACCTTCGTTTCGTCGGCGGAATATGGCAGGAATCTGCTCGAGTTCGCCTCGGTCGGATGCCAAGTTACCAACTACATGTTCGATGGCGGCACCAATTTCGCCCATTGGGGCGCCTCGCGCATTCTGACGGCCTACGAATCAAATTATCCTGTGCGCGAAGGCGGACTGCTCAGCGACAAATATTATCGGCTCAAACCGGTCAATGAGTTTATCACCCAGTTCGGATCCTTCCTGGCCGACAGCAGCGAAGAAGTCGGCGCGCCGGGGTTCAGCGTGCCGACCGACAGCCGTCTCGTGGTCCGGCGCAATCAAGCGGGTCGCATCCTCTTTTGTTCAGACGCCGGAATTCGGCCACGGATGCCGCTGAACCTTCCGGGCGGTGAATCACTGGATGTCAGCATGCCGACGATTCGCGGCCTGGCCCTGCCGTATGGATTTAGAATAAAAAATGGGTCCGTAATTGATTACGCCAACGTCGGTCTCCTAGGCTTCGCCGCAGGGTCCGATCAATTGCTCCTGTGGGGCGTCGCCGGCACCATGGCCGTGATCTCGATCAATGGTAAACGGATCACAGTGATGATACCTGCAGCTGAGGTGCTGCAGCTTACCATAGGCGGCATTATCTTGTGCCTCATGGATGAAACCATGGCAGATCGCGCCTGGCAGTTGACTGACCGCATGATTTTCGGCGCTGATTTAGCGCACGACGGTGAAATGAAATGCAGCGCTGGCTCCCCCAGACTACAAGAACTTTCGAGCCAAGGGAAATTATCCTTCCTGAACAATCCGCTGATTGCCCCGTTACCGATACTCCCTCCATTGGTTAACTGGAGTGCTTCCCTGTCACCCGAGCCAGCCGGGGCAGGTCCCGGATGGACTGGGATAACTGGCCCCTGCTCACATGAGTCACTAGGGAGACATTATGGATACGTGTGGTATCGGGCGGAATTCGAAGCGGCGGAAGAAGGCCCACGGACGCTCTTCATCTCTCACTGCAACACCCGCCTGATCGCCTACAACAATGGATGCTACGCCGGCACGTTTGGTGAACTCTGTCGCAGTGTCGACTTTGGAAATTACCGCCATCCCAATGGTTGGCTGCAAGAGGAGATCACTCTTCAGGCGACCAAAGGGCGCAACGTCGTGGTATTCCTCTCCGACCACAATGGCCGCTTCATGGGCGGCATGCCTGATGATCAAGGCCTGCTCGGTCCGGTATATGTCGACGCAGTGCGCGTCATGCCACAATCAGTAAAGGCATTCGTGTCGGAAGCGGTCCACCCGGCCGCTTTTGCCGGTGCCTACGGCAAGACTTATCGCACTTTGCAACCGCTTCCCGGAATCGCGTTCACTCTCAGCGTTCCGATTGACGCAGATGCTTTCGTGACAATCCCGTGCGGCGTCGATACGGTGGTCGTCACCGTCGATGATCAGGTGGTAGGAGCTTTCAGTGGTTACGGCTATCACGTATTCCGCCAAGTGATGCTGCCTGCGGCAACTGCCGGGCGAACGGTGGCGGTGCGGGTTCAATTCCAAGCGGCCCACACCACGGGTACCGATATCGAGAGCATCATCTGTACGACGGTACGTCGCGCAAATCGTCTTGAACACTGGTCATTCAAAGCTGGCGGCGATGTAACCGACCTCATCGCGCCAAAGGGCCCTGAACAAACAGTCACGGCAACCGGTGCTGCCCACTGGGGCGGTCTGGTACCGAACCAACCGCGCCCCTTGGGGGCCATGCATAAAGCCTGGCCGACCTTCTATTCCACGACATTCACCCGACCGATCGGCGATATGCCGCTTTTTGTCCGCGTCGGATCGATGCAGAAAGGCCAAATTTATCTCAACGGCCATAATCTCGGACGGTTCTGGCAGACGGGTGGTTTTGGCTCGGGAGTTCAAGGCAGGTATTATCTGCCAAGCCCTTGGCTCAACGATGTGAATACCCTGGTCGCCTTTGAGGAATACGGGGTGCCTCCAAATGGGGCCTCGCTCATGTGGGGTCCGACCGAAACCATTGTCACTCAGACTCTCACTTGATGCGATCTTTATGAGCTTGGATATTCAGAGCCAGAAGCTTGCTATCGAAACAGTGCCACTTGGTCATTGGCGCAACGCCGTACGCCTTGCCAATTCCGGTGGCAGGCCACTGACCGTGGCCTGCTTTGGCGACAGCAACACTGAACTGGCGAGCTATGTCAGCACCTTCAAATTGCTCCTACAAGCTCATTATGGTGATGCCGGCTTTGGCTATCACACGATGGGCAAGCGCATCGAGCCATTGCCTGGAGCGCCAAAGATCAGCCGTCACGGCGTCTGGACAGATGTTGACATAGCCGACGATCCGGCCTTGCCCTTGCCCGCTAAACCGTGGTTTTCGGCCGATGGTCTGTGGGTAACGACCACTGACCCTAAAGCGCAGATGACGATTGAACTGGTAACGAATTCCTCCATTCGTCTCCATTTCCAAAAAGGCCCCAATCTCGGATCATTCGAGATTTCCTCAGATCGAGCGAGCGGTCAGCCAGAAGTAGTCGACACTCAGGCCGACACCTGGTCCTACGCCACTGTGACGGTCATCGGCAGGTCAGCGAACATCCGCACGATAGCCGGTCAGGTAACTCTTTTCGGAATTGATATCATTCGTAATCCGGAACTTCGTGGCGGTGGAATCACTCATCAGATGGGCAATGCCTGGGGGATGGCCCATCATTTTGCGACTATCGAAACGGCAGCGTACCAATCATTTTTCACCACCGTCAAACCGGATCTCCTGACGGTGATGCTTGGCACAAATGACATGTGCAATGGCTGGTATCCAGACGAATTCCGCAATGAACTTGACCGATTGCTGCTGAAATTCCGGTTAACCGCACCCCAAGCCAGCATCCTCGTCATGAGCTGCGCGAGCTGTCCGTTCGATCGGCTGCAACAAGCGAAAGACTTCGACCTCCAGGCTGCCGAGGCAGCACGACAAGCCAATGCCGGCTTCTTGAGTATTCACGATCTTCTTCAAACCAATTGGCCGCACGGTTCGGCCAACGGCATGCTTGATGATGGAGGCTTGCACCACACGCCCGTTGGCGGGGCGGCGATTGCACTCGAGATGTTCAAAACGTTGGGTTTTGATTTGTATGATAAGACACATGCGCCAGTACGGACACGCTCACCTGATGTTGCCCCGCGCGGAACAACCGCAGCGTTGCATTTACCGCGTGAAGGATGGCCCCAGCGTCCTGATCGTCATCTCCATTGAATCACCCCAAAGTTGATTCAATGGAATCAACTTTGGGGTGGCCTAAACTCAAAAG
>JANYGY010000005.1 GCA_025362255.1 Planctomycetales bacterium | reverse complement strand
CGTGGCGAACCTGAAAATAGAGATAAAGTCCGTTATAGTTCGGCTTAAAATGTGGCCGGGATGTGGAGCCGAAACGAATGTCGCGTACCTTCGCGCCAGCGAAGGTACCGAACACTCGGCTCGGACATACGACCAACGCCGGATATCACCAGCGAGGTCTAACAGTCCTTACATTCAAACGTCGGGCACGGTGGCCTGCTATCCTTTGACCACCGCCAGAGCCGATTTGCGGTCCAGGTTCAGGTCGAACAGGCGCTCGAGTTTGAGCACCCTGAACACGGCTTTGACCCGATCCTTGATCTCTGCCACGGCGATTTTTCCGCCGCCAGCGACCACTTTGTTGCGCGTGCTGATGATCGCGGCGATGTTGACTGAGTTGAGAAAGTTGACGTAGGTGAAATCCAGGACGATCGATTTCTTGCCCATCCCTAGATACGGCTCGATGGTCTTCCAGAGTGTCGAACACTGGTCTTCCGCGACGGAAACCACCACTACGTTATCGTTCTCGGTGACTTGCATGACAACCTTCCTCACTGTTCCTAATGAAAGCTGAACGTCGTGTTCTGCCAACTGGGAAAATATACCACCCAATTCGCAACCCTGCCAGGGCCAGTTGGGTAGGACGATGATGAAGCTCACCCTTGATTTGTTATCGAACGTTATCTAATAGAAATTCCTATGACTCCTACAGCTCCGCTTCGCGCCTCCCTTCCTGCTCGTGGACTCATCGGCCATCTGCTCGCCTGTGTGGTCGGGGCCGGTGTCGACAACATCTTCAAACTCGGCGTGGCGACGGCGTTGACGGCCTCTGCGATCAATGAAACCGAGAGTCAATCGTTGAGCCAGTGGGTGACGTTGCTGTTCACCGTGCCCTTCCTGCTGGTCGCACCGACCGCCGGCACCCTGGGAGATCGCCTGCCCAAGCATCTGATCATCCGCGCTGCGCGTGTCGCGGATGTCGCGGTGTGCGCAATGGGCGTTGCTGGCATCTGGTTGCACAGCGTGCCGTTGATGCTCATTACGGTCGGGCTGCTGGCGACGATCAGCGCTTTTTTCGCGCCGGTGAAACTAGCGGTCGTCCCTGAGTTGGTCGGGGATGCGGATCTGCCGACGGCCAACGCCAAGCTCGCCGGTTTGACGGTCCTCGCGATTCTTGCCGGCATGGGGTTGGCCGCGCTTGCCGCTCACCCGGAAAGATTGGCGGTGGTAACCGCGATCCTGTGCATCGCCGGCTTGGTCGGGGCGTGGATGATTCCGCCCTTGAAGGCCAAGAATCCGACGGTGAAGATCGCCATGCCCTGGTCGTTGGTCCGCCAGGTGCGCGCGCTCGGCCAAACAGGCGAAAACCCCACTGCAGCCAACAAGAGCTTGTGGATCCCGGCGTTATCCCTCGCCGGTTTCTGGGCATTGGCCACGGTGGCGGCGACCCAAATCGTGCCTCTGGTCACGTCGAACTATCATCATGTAACATTTTCCTGGTGGCTAATCGGGGAATTCAGTCTTGACGGAACCGACGTCATCTCAGGGACAGCCATGGCATTGGGCCTGGGATTGGTGGCAGGGTCGGTGCTCGCGGTGCGCTTGCTTTCACGCGCATTTCCCGCCGGACTGCCGATTTTTGGAGCGCTGCTCGCGGGCCTCTGCCTAGCTGGTGCCGGGTGGCATGTGCATCACGGTGGCGGAGCGCTTGGCTTTGCCGCGTGGCTGTTCGGCGCGGGGGTCGGGGCCGGCTGGTGGGAAGTGCCAGTGACCCTGATGCTGCAGGAGCGCGCGGCGCCTGAGCGGCGGAATCTGGTGATGAGCGGCGCGACGATCTTGGGCACCTTGGCGTCCATCATCCTCATTGTGGCACTCATGCCGTTGACCCTTGGCTCGTGGAGCCAAGCCTGGAAGTCAGCCGACATTTTCATCCTGGTCGGCCTGGGCACGGTGGTACTCGCCAGCATCTGCTGGTGGATCTATCGCCTGCAGGTCGTCGCCTGGATGATGGGGACGCTGACCCGCACCGTGTGGAGTTTGGATTTGACCGGTGAAGAAAACCTGCCCGATCACGGCGGTTGCCTGATCATCGCCAATCATCTGAGCTACGCCGATGGCTTTGCGCTGTGCTCAAAACTCAAGCGGCCAGTGCGTTTCCTGGTCTTCAGCTCGTTCTTCAAAGTGCCGGTGCTGGGCTTCGTCCTGCGCGCTATCGGAGCGATTCCAGTCGGCAGTGGCGATCGCCGCACCGCCCTGGTGGCGTCGCTCGATACCGCCGTCGCGGCCCTGCAGCGCGGTGAAGTCGTGGCGATTTTTCCCGAGGGGAAACTCACCCGCAGCGGCACCACGGATCGTTTCAAGGGTGGCCTTGAACGCATCGCCAGTCGCGCCGGCGTGCCGGTGATCCCGGTCTATCTCGATGGTTTGTATGGTACCTGGATGAGCCGCTCCCCGGTCAAACAGTGGCTGCGTCCACTGCGCCGGGTCAGCGTGCGGGTGGGCGCGCCACTGCCTTCGTCAGTGACCGCCGGCGAAGCCCGCCGGGCGGTCATGGCGCTCGGCCACGAGCAGGCGTCAGCGCGGGCACACGCCGACCAGCGCACCCTGGCCACCGCGGCGCTGGGCCTGATGCGTCAACATCCTCGGGCGATCTGCGTGCGCGATGCCCAAGGCACCTTGCTCAACTGGCAGGCGCTTGGCGTAGCGCGGGCCTTGATTCCGCTCCTCAACCTGAGTGCTGACGATCGCCGGATCGGCCTGCTGTTGCCACCCGGCCGGGCCGGCGTGCTGGTCAATCTGGCCCTGGCGATCGCCGGTCGTACGGCGGTTAATCTCAATCACACCGCCGGTGCCCCCGCAGTTGCGACGATGTGTTCGTTGGCCGAAATCCGCACCGTGATCACCGCCACGCCGTACCTCAAGCGGATCACTGACCCGACACTCGATCTCGTCCTCAACGGCCAACGTCTGATCCGCGCCGAGGAACTGATCCCGCGCGTCGGCCGGCTGACAGTAGTGTGGAAAGCGGTGCAATGCCTGGCCCTGCCCGCCCGCTGGTTGTGTCAGGGCGAGGCCGGTGACGTCGCGGCGATCGTCTTCTCGAGCGGTTCAACCGGCGATCCGAAGGGCGTGCAGCTGACCCATCGGGAAATCCTCGCCAACTGCCGCGCCGTGCGGCAGGGCCTGGATCTGCAGGCCTATCGCGACGTCATTCTCAGTCCTCTGCCGTTGTTCCATAGTTTCGGCCTGATCCCGGGCATGTGGCTGGGATTAACCCACGGCTTGTCGCTGGCGGCGCATCCTGATCCGACCGATGGCGCGACCATCGGCAAACTGGCGAAGGAACTCGGCGCCACCTTCTTGATCAGCACGCCGACCTTCGTGCGTGGCTGGATGCGGCGCATCGAACCTGAACAATTCAAGACCTTGCGCTTGGCAGTAGTCGGGGCCGAGCGTTGTCCGGCAGAATTGAAAACGGCATTCAAAGAGCGCTACGGTCTGGACCTGCTCGAAGGGTACGGCTGCACCGAACTGGCGCCGACGGTGTCGGTGAATCTGCCAGAAGTCCGCCGTGATGGTGAAGTCGAAGTTCACAGCAAAGTCGGCGCGGTCGGTCGGCCACTGCCGGGAATGACGGCGTTCACCGTGAATCCCGAAACTTTGGCGATCCTGCCCCCAGACGCCGAGGGCTTGATCGTGATCCGCAGTCCCAGCCGCATGCTGGGCTACCTGAAGCGCGAGGACCTCACCGCCAAAGCATTCATCCACGACGGATACAACACCGGCGACATGGGTCGGGTCGACGATGATGGCTTCATCCACATCACCGGGCGTCTGGCGCGATTCGCCAAGATCGCCGGCGAGATGGTGCCCCTCGACAATGTCGAGGCCCTCCTTCAAGCCGGCCTCGCAGAGCTGAGCGAAACCCTCGAACTCGCAGTCGCCGCTGTCCCTGACGAAGCCCGTGGCGAACGTCTGGTCGTGCTGCACACCGGCTACGACGGCGACTGGGCGCTGATCCTCAGTCGACTCGATGGCCAACCCGCGCTGTGGAAACCCAAAGCCAAGGACATCCGCGCGGTCGCCACGATTCCTAAACTCGGCACCGGCAAACGTGATCTCGCCGGGCTGAAAGCGCTCGCCAACTCAGACGTCGCGGCGGTGGCCGCGGTCAATTCTCCTGAAGCTTCAACCTGAATTCGTAACCGTCCCAAGTGCGCAGAAACGTGGTTGTCTGGGCCCCTGGGATCCAGCGTACACGTCCGGACACATACAATTGATTGGCACCAAAGGACGAGTCGAACCGGCCCCAGAAGCCATCAGTCTGCAAATGACAACCCCCGGTGTAGCCGGTAGGGCTCGTGACCAAAAGATCGCCGGCCATGACCTGCTCGGGCGCTTCTCTCCCGCGACTGACTTCCCACGGCTCCACCGTGGTCCGCCAGTTGAACGGGTATGCGAATGCCGACCGGCCAAGATAGACGTAGCTTTCCGCCATCAGGACGCTGATGCCATCAGAGGCCCGCGCGGCTGCTTCGGTGGTTGGATTATTACCCGCAGTTTCAAACCAGAGTGAGGATTTGCGCCCCAACCAGGCACCTTCGGCAGGGCAGATCCACGCTTTCAACGGCAGGCCATACGCGGCTTCGAGCGACAACGGAGTGAAGCAGACCACATCCGCGGGCCAGATTCCAGGATAGCCAGGCATCCACTCGTTCCGATTGTCGACCCGGTACGCGAGCGAGGCGAGTCCCAGCTGCCGCAGGTTACTCGCGCACAGCGTGCGGTAGGCACTTTCGCGCATCATTTTTACGGTGATTAACGTCAGTGATACCAGAACGGCGATAATCCCGCAGACGACCAGCAATTCGATCAGAGTGAACCCGCCCTGCGAATGACTCTGTTGGGCCGAGAAACCCGTAGAATCGAGGCCACCACAACGGCTTTTGGGGGATGTCATGTTCAGCCTCTTAACGGCTGAACATAACTCCCCGGCTCTTCTCCGTCCATGTCTGGTTCATGTTTTATTTTGTCCATTCTTGCGCAGACGCGTCGGCGAAACCCCCACTATTCGTTTGAAAACGTGGGTGAAATGTGAGATGTCTGCAAAGCCGAGTCGTCCGGCGATGTCTCCGATAGAGGTATCTCCTGCCAAAAGAAGCTTCCGCGCTTGTTCGATCCGCCAATCCGTCAACGCCTTGGCGGGAGTGGTGTGCAGATGCTTTCGAAACGAGGCATTCAAGGCCGAGGTGCTCATGTGCATGACGTCAGCAAGTTCAGCTGCTGTCAAACCACCGGCAGCACGTTCCTGAAATATGTTTTGAACCGCGACATCAAAACGTTCTCGGTCGCTGTCACCACTCCACACGGAAGCGAGACATTCCATCGGCACCGCCCGGGCTAGGCGCATGAGGACTTCAAACACCAACGCGTCTTGGCGAAAGGCCGCCACCGAATCCCGGCAGCGGACTTCGCCGATGAGCAACTCTATCAGATCGCCGAGATCAGCTGTGATGACCTGACGAGAAATCGGCAATCCAGGCGCCAACAGCACCGTAGAACTATGGACTTCCCAAAATAGGCACAGGCCTATGGCGCAGTAACTCTGACCAGCATGTATCCGGTCGGCATGCCGATCACCCGGTTGGATGATGACCACTTGGCCCACCTGCGCCGTGACCCACTCACCGTTGATGGAGCACTCATAAGAACCCTGAAGCGGAACCATGATCTCAAAATGCGTATGCAGATGTTCCGGATAAAGATAGGCAGTCCGGGCAACGACGAGGTCGAGGCGCGTGAATTCAACGCGCATGCCCGGGCGGGCGTTGAGGACCCTTGAGAATATCGTCCGATCTAATGATTCATGTTCGCCTATGGGACCTGCCATGACTGTTTTTTAACCGTGCCACCCATTTAAGCAGCAGCGATTCCAGCGAGTAGAGGACAAAACTCAGCCACTGAGTTGACCGTGGGCTAAGCGGCTGAATTCGCCATCTTTGGCCAATAACTCAGCGTATGTCCCGGTTTCGGCGAGGCGGCCGTCGACGATCACCGCAATGCGGTCAGCGCTGCGAACGGTCGACAGGCGATGGGCGATGATCAAGGTCGTGCGGCCGCGCATGAGTTCGTCGAGGGCTTGCTGCACCAAGCGTTCGCTTGAGGGATCGAGGGCGCTGGTGGCTTCATCGAGAATCAAAAGTTTCGGGTCACGGTAGAGCGCGCGGGCGATGGCCAGCCGTTGCCGTTGACCGCCCGACAGACCGCCGCCCCGATCGCCCAGCAGGTGATCGATGCCCGCCGGGAATTGCTTGATGAATTCCTCGGCGTTGGCGCGCTGCGCGGCGGCGAGGGCGCGGGCGCGATCGGGCTTGCGGTCGCCCCACGCGATGTTGCCAAGGATCGTGTCCTGAAAGAGCACGACGTCCTGGCTGACCACTCCGACGTGACGGCGCAGGCTGCGCCGGTCGAGCGTGCGCAGGTCGCATCCATCGATCAGCACCGCGCCTTCCTGCGGTTGGTAAAATCCGAGAACGAGGGCCGCGATCGTGCTTTTGCCACTGCCCGATGGGCCAACCAAGGCGAGCGAGGTGCCGGCTGGAATGCTCAGGCTGAGATCATCGAGGCTGTGCCGATCGGCAGTCGGATAGCGGAAGCGCACGTGATCAAGCCGCACCTCGCCCGTGACCGCGCTGACCACGCGTTTGCCGGTGTTGGTCTCTTCGTCCTCTTCGGCGTAGAGCTGAGCCAATGAGCGGATCGCATCATCGGCCGCGGCCATCGATGGCAGACCATTGAGGATGTTTCCTACCGCGCCGGCGACGAGGCCATAATAACTCATCAGGATCGTCAGCTCTCCGATCGTGATGCGTTTGATGACGTAGGTATGCTCGCCCCAGGTCAGCGAGTGGTCGGGTGACACCGCCAGCCACACCCCCAGCCCGAGCACGCCCATGTTGAGGAAGGTCGACACCGCCCACGCGCCTGCGCCGAAGAGCGTATTCACGAAGTCGAGGCGCATGCCTTCCTTGGCCACGGTGCCAGCCGCATGCGAGAGACGATCTTCGCTGAATTCCTCGATCGCATGCGCGCGGCTCAGACGCAGGCCGGTCAACGTCTCATTGAGGTTGGCCATGAAGGCGGTCTCTGCGATGCGAAAAAGCTGGTTCGATGATTTGAGCCGCCACCACAGCAAACGCGCGACCAGCAGATTCAGCGGCACGGTCGCTGCGATGACAATCAACAGTAAAGGATTCGTCAGGGCCACGATGCCCAACAAGACGAATGTCACCGTCCCATACATCAGGATCGATTCGGCAAGAAAGGATTGGAAGCCTTCGAGCCGACCCATGTCGAGGGTGAATTTATTCTGCAGCGCGCCTTGCTGCGCGCGGTCGTGAAAAGCGAACGACAGGCGATTGATCCGGCGGATCAAGGATCGGCGCAAGCCAGCGGTTAACGTTCTGTTGATCCGTGAAAGGATGACCCGAGCGACCGTCGTGCTCGCGACATTTCCGGCGCAGAGCACCATGGTCACGAACAATGCCAACGGCAGCACGCTGAGGACTTTCTGAGGATCCGCCGGATCGATCCGATCAATGAGCCAGCCAGTGATCAGCGGAATCACATAGACCGGCAAGTAGCGCACGTTGAACAGGAACCACACCGCCGTCCAGGCTTTCGCCGAGCCGGTCTGCAAGCGCCAGTACGCTACCAGGGTCGACGGTGGCTTGCCCGAAGCGCTGACTTGCGTCACCGATTGGATGCGGGCCGAGGGGACCGGCGGGGCGAACCGCGCGAGATCCGATGGTTCTGACATGCAGGAGATTACCTCGGAAAACGGAATTGTTCAACGCCCGCCGGCAATCAATTTCGACGAAATAGGCGGCTTTTCAGGGAATAGTCACTGATTGACAAGACTTCGCCGCCAGACCCGCGCAGCGCTAGGTCGTCACGTGGGAATCACCCCTTTGTCATCGCGATACACCCATTCGCCAGCGACCCGGCTGAAGCGCGAGATCTCGACATGCACACCACTGGCATGGGTCGCGCAAAAATGCACGACCCCCTGCTGATCCGCTTCAGCACCGGCGTGCACGCTGACGATCTCAAGATGTTTCCAACCGAGGGCGAAGGTGCGCTGAAGATCCTTGGGAGTGAGTTTCGCACGCAGGCTCGGATGGCTGGTGCGCACCAGGTACGGGATGTCGCGGCGTACGAAGGCGCAATAACGCGAGCGCATCAACGCCACCGCCGTCGGCGCGCTGCCACCACCATGCCACGGCGCGCAGCAGGCTTCATACGCGATTCCCGAGTCGCACCGACAGCTCACGGTTTCACCACAGCGTGCCGCTGGAGCACCAGCCGCGCGCGCAGGCCATCGTCTTCGAACGTCGCTCCGGCTTGGATCTCGCCGATCTCGGCCACGCCCGACGGCAGTACGTCGGCACCGGCCGGATGCCACGGAGCACCGTACACATTCGATGAGAAGAAGCCGTCGGCATCCGCGGAATATCCTTTGCCACCGGCACACCGCGGGCGTTCGCCGGTCAAACGTTGCCAAGCGATGGCGGGATCGGTGTTGGGAAACCTCGCTGCCAAGCTCGAGAGCAAGGTCAGCTGCGACCACGAGCGCAGACGCACTTGGCGCAGCGGGTCGTCATAATGGTTCAAGCGGCTATAGATTTTGAGGAGTTGGACTGGCGGGGCCAAGCGCAGGCCAACGTGGTCACCCAACCAAGGCACCGCTGCGGGTGGTTTTTGCGCGTGGCGGAGCAGCGCTTGCAGCAAGGTGTTTTCGTTCGCCGACAGGATCAGCGCATCGACGGTGGTCGCGTAGAAAAGCGACGGCATGCCGCTGCCCTCGGCCGGCGTGATGGCGACATAGCTGTGCCCATCGCGGGTCCGCGTCCCCCACGTCACCAGTCCCGGGGCCGCCTGCTCGGACATTCCCCGGATGCCGGTCATGAACGCTGCCAACGCGAGCGGATCACGCGAGGGGATGTGCACCAGCACGGGCAGATCGGTGAGTTCGCGGGTGAAATTTCCACCGTCGTCATCCGCCGGTTGGGCCTTTAACCACGCGTCATCCCCCTCCAAACCAATCGAAGCCCAACTGCCGATCCACCGCAACGGATCCAGGCCCAATTTCGCGCCGATGCCGCTGAGCGTCTGGTCAGCCTGCCGCCCGAGATGCGACTTCAGATCGATCGCGAGGGCCAGTTGCACCAAGCTGCCGATATGCGGATCGCCGGCGCCGGCAACCAACGCCCCACCCCGGGTCAACTCGACGAATTCGCGCATGTCCGATTGTCGGCTCAGCGGCATCACCGTCACATCGGTGGCGATGCGCTCGGCGTCGGCCACCACCTGGATCGCGATCGGATCAAAGGCCCGGCTCCACGCCCGGCGATACCCAGCAAGCCACTGGCGATACGCCGCAGCCTCAGGGGCGGTCGCCGTGTTCGGGGTGGTGGCCACAGCTTCGCTCAACGGGGTCAAAAAGGCGACCGTGTTGTAGATCGATGAACGCACGTGACGGACACCGAGGCGGGTGGTGAAATCAACGGTGCCCAGCAGCGGATCCGTGATCGTCGCCGGCACCGCGCCGCGACCTTCGACCACCCAATCCCCCGCGGCTATCGCCAGCCCGGCCAACCGCGCCGCTGCTTGCTGCCGCCGTGCGTCACCAATCCGCCACGCGGCTGAACTCCAGCGGCGGATGGTCGCATCAGAAAGTACCGCCAGCACACCGCCCTGGGTCGCGGGATACCGATTGCGGAAGAAGCGATAATCCGAAGTACCTCCTAAAGGCGGTATTTTGCCGGCAGCGGTGTCGGCCAGACGTTGCAGACAAACCAGCGAATTGGTGACGATGATCTGACCGCTGACCGTCGCCACATAACTGCAGATCTCACGGTCAGGAGTCGTCACCGCCGACCACGCGGTACCGCCGAGGGTGCCCTGGCTGCGGGTCGCTTTTGCCGAAATGAGCGCGGCTTCCTGACGGCTGCCGAGAGCGGCCAACAGCAGCGCCGGTTGCTTTGGGGTGAAGATCACCGCCAGATCGCTGCCCGAACGAACAAACGGATCGCTGCCGGTCAGCGCCAATTGCTGGACCAGGGTCGGCCCGAGCAGCTTGGCGAGATCGGACGCATCGAGACACAGTTGTCGGCGGTAACGCGCGCCGATGTCGGCATCGATCGAGCCATCTTCAACGAGTGAACGCAGGGGCGTGCCCAGCTGATCAACGGCGTCCATCACGCTGAACAGCGCCGGCAGATCGGCAGCGAAAACCGCGTGCTGATCCTCAGGAATCAGCGCTGCTGCGGGATCGGCGACGACCGCCCCGAATGGATGCTTTTTCCAATCGATGGCCGGGGTGTCGATGCCCGGCAAGCCAGTGATCGGCTCATCAGCGGCCATCATGACCGTGGGCATGTTGGCTTTTAAGGTCAGTGCATTGGCCGGCGAATCCCGTGTGGGGATCAGCACCAGGGTGCCCACCGCCACCGGGCCATTGTCCAAGTGGTTGAGCGCGCGCACCGCCGGCTCATTGACCACGCCCTCTTCGACCAGGCGCTGGCTCAACGTTTCGCCCTCATTCAGGCGAACGATCGCATGGCTGCCGCCGGTCAGCAGGAGTCGACGATCAAGGGCCAGGTTCTCGGCAATCGCACGCGTGCCGCCGACCAGATCCATCAATTGTTCGAGATCATCGACGCGCGTGCGGCCAGTTTCATCGGTTGAACGAGGGCGCTCGGCAATGCCATTGCTGGCCAAGCGCTGACGAAACCACGCCGCCCCGGGTACACGTTGGGCGATCAGCTCACGATCGACCAGGGCCGCGGTGAGTTGCCACTGCCACGACGGCTTCGCCGTCAGCTTGGATGCCGGAACCGTGAAGCGCACGACCCGCTGCTCGCCCTTGGGCAGCGGAATCACCAATCGGCCCTTTACGGGAACGATGCTCGCACGCACCGCGATGGGCAACTGGGGCACCAGACTGAATCCGCGTTTTGTCGAATTTTCCTCAAGCTCCGACGATAGCCAAGCCTCGCCACCAACGATGACCACGGGCACCGGCTGATGGTTGAGATCAGCTTGGTACAGGTGGTCGAATTCTTGCGGCAGCGGCTCACCCTCGACCTCCAGTTCGCCCAGGGTCACCAGCGCGAACTGATCCGCGGCCGAGGCCAGCGAACAGGTGGTGAGAAGTAATCCGAGGATGAGATGGCGCATGGATAGCACGGTAGGCGCAAAGCCGACCTCGAACAGGGCGAGCGACGTGGGCTGGCCCCGACCGTTACGGCACCTCGATGCGCTCGCGATAATCCGAGGCGTGCGCCGGAACCCCCAAACGTTCCTGCACCAGTTTGGCAAATGCAGGCGCGACCTGATCGCCGCCGTGGATCACCGCGACCTTTTTAGGCTTTGGCGACATGCGCGACAACCAACCGAGCACCTCATCGCGGTCGGCATGACCCGAGAATCCCTGTACCTGCTCGACCCGAATGCGCACCTCACGCTCGCGTCCGAGGAGGCGCACGCGCCGGGCGCCGTCGACCAGTTGGCGCCCCAAGGTGCCGTTGACCTGATAGCCGACAAACAGCAGACAGCTCGCCGGATCGTCGATGCGCTGGTTGAGATGGTGTTTGATGCGTCCGCCATTGAGCATGCCTGAACCGGCGATGATCACCGCTGATCCGCGATGGTCGTTGATCGCCTTCGATTCATCGCGGGTGCGCGTCAGCTTGAGACTGTCGAGGGCGAATCCCCGGCGAGCATCTTCGTCGAGGGCTTCGGGATGCCGGTGGAATACTTCGAGCATCTTCACCGCCATCGGACTATCGAGGAACACCGGCACCTCTGGAATCCGACCCGCTTCATGCAGCCGATGCAGATACCACAGCAGTTCCTGGGCACGTTCGATGGCAAAGCTCGGAATCAATACCACGCCACCCTGAGCGATGGTGCCGCCGATGATCCGTTCGAGCTGACTTGGAATGTCGCCTTCGCTGGTGTGCAGGCGATCGCCATAGGTGGATTCGACCAGCACCAGATCGGCGGCCGGGGGATCCGACGGATCCGGCACCAACGGCCGATCCCAGCGGCCCAGGTCACCAGAAAACAGGACCCGCTTGCCCGCGACCTCGACCAGGATCATCGCCGCGCCAAGGATGTGGCCAGCCGGCAACCACGTTGCGCGGGCACCAGGGGCGACTTCGGTCGCCCGCGAAAAATCGACGGTCTGTAACCGCTTGGTCGCCACGTCGACGTCCGCCTGATCATACAAAGCCGCCGGGGCACGCGGCACTGCTGGCGCTGCTGGCCCCGACTGGCGGCCTTCGCTGGCATGCCGTTTATTTTTTGTCTCTACATCTTCGCCCTGCAGGCGCGCGGCGTCCGCGAGAATGATCGGCACGATTTCGCCAGTCGCGTGCGTGCACCAGACGCGCCCCGCAAATCCCTGGCTGACGAGTCGCGGCAACCAGCCGCAGTGATCGATGTGGGCATGCGTCAGCAATACCGCATGGATGGAAGCCGGCGGCACCGGGAACGCTTCCCAATTGCGGCCCTCGAATTCACGTTCTTGGTACAATCCACAATCGATCAGCAAACGCAGGCCATCGGCCTCAAGCAGGTGGCGTGAACCGGTGACGTTACGGGCGGCACCAAGCGATGTGACGGAAACAGTCATGGTGCCATGATCAATAGCATGAGTCCCCACCACAAGGCAAACGCCCCGGACAAAAAATGGTCGCTACAGCGTGGAGCCGGGCTGTTCCCGATAACGCTTTCGCCAGGCGCTGGGACTGAGACCGGTGACGCGGCGGAAAAAACGTGAACAGACCGCCGCGTCGCTCCAGCCGGCTTCTTGAGCAATGGAGCTGAGCGGGCGGACTTCACCAAGCAGCCGTTGCTGGACCAGCTGGACCCGGCGGCGCAGTAGCCAATCGCGCGGGGCCATTCCGAAATCGCGCGCGAACACGCGACAGAGGTATTCTGGCCGCAGGCCGACCCGAAGCGCAAGTCCGCCGAGGGTCCAGGACAGATTCGGTTGGGCCTCCATCAGCCGTGCGGCTTCGGCTGAGCCGGCATGGATGCTGAGCCGGGTGATGGGATCAGAACCCCTCTCCATCATCTCACCCACCGCATCGAGAATGGTGAGCAATCGCCCGATCCATCCGGCACGGCCGATACTCTGCGGTGGATCAGCAAACAGGTTCGACAGATCCTGATTCGCCGGTTGGCGCAGTCGACGCGCCCGATGCAGGCGATGATGACCCCACAGCAGCGGTCCCAGTCGTGGATCGGTCGCGGTCCACGCCAATTCGCGACTCATCAGGGTCGGGCAGATGGCGCAGTCGATTCCTGAGAGGACCCCTGCGTGGTGATACGAATGCCAATCGCCTACTCTGATCACGAGCACATCGCCCACGGCTAGGTCGTCTGCTCCTCCCTCACGTTCTTGGATGCCCCGACCTCCGGTGATGAGAACCAGTTCCAAGAATTCGTGGGCGTGGACGGAGAACCCCCCACGACGGCTCCAGGACTGCAGATACACCGGGCGATCGTTGAAGAAATACGACTCCCGTTGCAAGGTCAGCATGACGCAACCATGCCAACTTCAGCGACGTAGTGCAATCGACGACATATCGAGGATAGCCCGAACCATAGGTGCGATGGTAGCTCGGATAAGATTGATGGCATGAAACCATCTCATTTTCGCCAAAGCGACAGCGGGGGATTCTCGCTCTTGGAACTGCTGGTGGTCATTTCCGTCATCGGATTCTTGGCAAGCCTGTTGTTCATGGTCATGGGGATGGCTCGTGACCAGGCCCGGATCGTCAATTGCATGTCCAATCTACGGCAGTGGGGTCTTGCCGTTTCGAGCTTTGCACAAGACCATCGGGGACAGGTCCCAAGCACCATTGTGGATTGGCAGTACGAAGATCCGGCGATGGGTTGGACCTTTTACGGAATGAGGAAAACCGAAAGCAGCGCGCGGCCGATGGACTTGAACTTTCAGACCATGTTGCCGTACTTCGGAAATGATAATGTCGGCGACAATCATTCGCTTCCCACCTATTGGACCTGTCAAAAGGAATTCAGGGGCGATCAGGGGACGTCATGGCCGATCTTGTGGATGTCCTACAATTATGTTGCCGGAGTCAGTAGCTGGTCCTCGTTCACCCCTTTTCCGCAGGCTTTCACCGATCGTCGATTGGATTCCCAGCGGATCGTGATGGCAGATCGATTCCTGTGGACCTGCAGTGAATTTGAAGCCTCCCATCCACTGCGCTACGACCCTGATATCCGGAATTTCAAACGTCGGTTTGCATTCAATCTACTGTTCGGCGATGGCCGCGTCCAATCGCGCCGAGGTCACGAATATAATTTTTCCGAAATGGCCAATGGTGCTGCCTCGGGAGTTTGGGCTTGGGCACGATTCGGGACTGATCGTGCTTATTTTTGACCCAGCAAATATCTCGGAGATACTCACGCCATGAACGCTGCCATGAAATCCCTTGTCGATGCCTGCATCCCCCTGCCGCCTGGTCACGTCCACATGCAAGGTCGGCTGGGCCAAGCACTCGGAAAAAGTTGCGCCAACCGCCTTAAAAAAATCGACTATCCACACCTGGTCGACGGGTTCCGCCACCGTGATGAGACTGACGGTCGCTGGCGCTGCGAGTTCTGGGGAAAAATTGTCCGCTCTGCAATCAACACTTGGCGCGGCACGGGCGACGAGGATCTCCTCGCGCAGATCAGGCTGACGGTTGACGACCTGTTGAGCACGCAGACCGCAGACGGATGCATCTCTTCCTACCCTGCAGAGCTGCAGACCAAGGACTGGGACGTGTGGGGTCGCAAGTATGTCTTGTTAGCCTTGATCCGGTACTGCAACGAGGTCACCGCATCGCCCGTCATCATCCACGCCATGAGTCGCCTGCTCGACCACCTGATGACCCAGATCGGCCCGCAGATCCAGCAGATTACTGCCTGCGGCTGGCATGACGGGATGGCCGCCAGCTCGCTGCTCGACCCCGTCGCCCGATTGTCTGCCATCACTGGTGAGCCTCGTCATCTGGCGTTCGCCAAGTGGATCGCCGCCCAGGGTGGAACCGCACGGACAAGTGGCGACATATTCGCCGCTGCGCGCCAGGGCGTGCGGCCGGCAGATATCGGCAATGCCAAGGCCTATGAAATGATGAGCTGCTTTGAAGGCTTGGCCGCATTGTATCGGCAGACTGGCGACGTGAGTCAACGTGACGCGGTGCTCGCTTTGCATCGACAGGTTCGCGCTCACGAGATATTTGTGACCGGGGTCGGCGGCCTGCGCGATGAATGGGGCGAATACTGGCATCAGGGCAGACATAATCAGGTGCGTTGCGATTGTGGTGGGATCGGCGAGACCTGCGTGACGACGACCTGGCTGAAACTTTGTTCAGAAGCGTTGTTGCTCACCGGTGATCCGACCATCGTCGATGACATGGATCGCGCCCTGTCCAACGGGATCCTCGGGGCCATGACTCCCGATGGGACGTGGTGGATGCATGTCAATCCGACCCCGCTCGCCGGGGCCTCCAGCCGCATCCGTGCTGGCGATCAGCTTCCGGGATTTGGCGAAGACTGCTGCGTAGCGAATGGACCCGAAGGTTTGGCCTTGGCGCCCTGGCTGGCGGTCATGCGCGGACCCGCGGGACCGATGATCAGCCTGTATGAGGATATGACGGCGAAGATTCCCCTGAGTTCAGGTGAATGCATGCAGCTGAAGATTTCGGCTGATCTGCCGCGGAGTCCAATGGTTGACGTTACCGTGATCGGCACGGGCGAGACCACCATCAGCCTGCGCATCCCGCAATGGAGCGAGCACACTCGCTTATGGATCGGAGACGACCTGCAGCCAGCACCGCAAGCGGGGACCTGGGCGATCATTCATCGACGCTGGCTGAATGGCGACCGCATCCGACTCGAGTTCGATCTGCATCCACGTTATGAGCGCGCCGCAGGTGATCCGAGCCGGGTCGCGGTGCTGATCGGAGCCTTGGTGCTGGCGCAGGATTCTCGATTGGGGCCGGTCGATGCGCCACTCATGGTCGGTTCAGGCGATCACGGCCGCCTGGACATGCGGGTTGTTCCATCGCCTGATCCCGCGATCCACTTGGTCGTTGAATGTGCTGATGGAACTCGGCTGTGCGATTACGCCTCAGCCGGTAATCAATTTCAGCCGTCCAATACCTTGTGCGTCTGGATACCGACGAACCTGGCTGTTTCCTGAACGTGTGCGTCGGTCATTTCAATCCGAAGCCTACCTTGAAATCCGCCAGGAATTCGCGCTCTCCAGTGGCCGCCTTACCGTCTGATTTCAACAGATTAAGACAGGCGGAGAACAGTTCGAGGCGATCGTCGATCCGGGGAATTTTTTCGGCGATGGTTCGCATGAATGCCACCCGCTGCTTGGTAATGTGCACCTCGCGCACGCGACCGTAGGCGAGGCTCGTGAAAACGTCCAACGTCGCTCGGCCCTGCCAGCGCAATTGGGAACCGTACTCGTCGATGAATTCACGTTCAGCGATCGCCATGTCGCCATCAGCGTACATCGCAAGAATCAGGAGTTCGATGGCGGCTTCTGAAAAATCCTGTTCTCGATTATCAAGATTCTTCGACATGAAATCTTTAAGGTAGGCTTTTAATGGTGAACTCATGGCCGGGACGCTAGCCGGCCAGCGGCCCACATCCACGAATATTGCGCGCGGCAAATGAGTTGTGTCCCACCATCTCAATCAAACAGCACCGTCATTGCGCATGAGCCAATGTATTGTGACGGCGTGCCGCAACGTCGCGTGATCGTCATCTTAGTGGAATGAATAAGCGGCTGCTCGAGGTTTGTTAAGTCAGATATAGATCTGGGCAAAACGGCCAACTCTGAAGCCCCCTTGTGATCTTCACACTCAGTCACAGAGTTCGATTCATGCTATCGAAATGGTTCAATTTAGTAATGTTTTCCTGCGTCAATGTCGTGGCAGCTGATGTGCAGGCTCCCACCGGCATGGTCTGGATTCCCCCGGGCGAATTCACCATGGGTTCGGATCAGCCGAATACCAACAACAGCGAACGGCCGGTGCATCAGGTCCAGATCTCGGGCTTTTGGTTGGATACGACTGAGGTCACCAATCGCCAGTTTTCAGCCTTCGTCACCGCCAGTGGCTATATCACCACTGCCGAAAAACCGGTCGATTGGGATGAGTTGAAAAAACAGCTGCCGGCGGGCACTCCCAAGCCTACAGAAGAGGCCCTGGCACCTGGTTCGATGGTGTTTTCCC
>JANYGY010000239.1 GCA_025362255.1 Planctomycetales bacterium | reverse complement strand
AATAGATGTCTGATTTGCCGGTGACCAGATGGGTATTCTGGCATTGTTCCGGGCTCATGTAGAGCGGCGTGCCCATGATCTGACCGGTCATCGTCAGCCGGGTGCGCTTGACATCGAAGGACTTGGCAAGCCCGAAATCCGCGACCTTCACCACCGAGGCCTTCTTGGTGTTGTCGATCTGGAATTCGATGTGGTTGTTCGGCGCCTTGGACAACAGCAGATTTTCCGGCTTGAGGTCGCGATGCACGGTCTTGCAGGCACGCAGCCCGCGGATGGTCATGATCGTGATCCACGCGGCTTCCTTCACCGGGATGGTCTTCTTCGCTTCGAGATAATCGCGCAGGCTGCCGCCGGCGAGATATTCCATCGCCAAGTACGGGAATTGCAGATATTTTCCGGCTCCGCGATAGGCCACGACGTGCTCGTTGTTGACCGCCTTGATGACTTCGACCTCGCGCTCGAATCGCTGAAGGTCGTTGGGGCTCTCAAGCAACTTGAGCGCGACGAACTCTTCGGGCTTGCGCACCAACTGACAGCGGAACACCGAGCCGCAGCCGCCTTCGCCGAGTTTTTTGACCACCTTGTATTTGCCGTCGACGATGTCGCCACGTTCGAGCTTGGCTTTCAGTTCAAGGACCTGGGTAGCCATGGGGCACGACTATGGCGCGCGATCAGCCGAGCCAACAGCTTCGCCAGCGTGGCGCGCCGCAAGGCAACTGGCACAGTCATCCACCGTGATCACCAGCGTAACTGACTTGGAAACGTGGCTGTCCGCCACGGTCGATCACGAGCGCAATGGAACCTTCCGCGACATCCGCATCGAGCGTTTCCGCGCCTTCCTCGCGCTGCTCCCGCCGTGTCCGGCCCCCTGCACGGTCGGCGGCACCAAAGGCAAGGGCTCGACCGTGCGCTTGATCGAGGCCGCGTTGCGCGCCCATGGCCTGCGAACGCTCGCCTTCACCAGCCCGCATGTGCGCAGCGTGCGCGAACGTTGGCGGCTGGATGGCGTGCCCGCGAGCATCGCTGAATTGGCGCCTGCCTGTGCGGTGGTCGCCGAGGTTGAACATCGCAGCGGCGTGGCCCTGACGTATTTCGAGCGCACCGCCGCGATCGCCGTGGTGCTCGCGGCAAGCATCCCAGCCTGCACCGTTTTGTGGGAGGTCGGACTGGGTGGGCGATTGGATTGCGCCAACGCGTTGGATTGCCAGGTCGCGGTGATCACCCATCTCTCGCATGATCATCGCGACGTGCTGGGTCCGACCCTCGGCCACATCGCGGCGGAAAAATTGCCGATCGCCCGCCCGGGTCGGCCGCTGCTGATCGCTCCGCAGAGTCCTGCCGCAGCGGCGGCCTTGGCAACCCAGGTGGCGCTCATGCCGAGCCTCGGGCCGGTGACCTGGATCCACCGGCATGCAGATCCTTTTGCGCTCTCCCTGGAGGGCGCGCATCAGCACGACAACGCCAGCACCGCGCTGGCAGCGGCGAAGCTCATGTACCCGCCTTTGGACGAGGCGTTGGCCCGCTCTGGGATGGCGCATGCCACTCTCGCCGCGCGCTGCCAGAAAGTACGTCGCGGCGAGCGGACCTGGCTCATCGATGGTGCTCACAATGGCCCCAGCATCGCCGCTACGTTGGCGGTGGCGCACGCGTGTTTGCGCCCCGGATGGCAACTCGTCATCGGCACCGCCACCGACAAGGAGATCGACGAGATCACCGCGGTCTTGCCGACCGGCATCCGCTTACACCGCTGCGGCTACGATTCGCCGCGCGCCCGTAGCCGCGACGCGTGGCCTAACGGCTGGCAGCACACCCCGTGGCATGCCGACATCGGTGCGTTGTTGGCGGCGGTCTCGGACGTCGATCTCTGCATCACCGGCAGCTTTTACCTCGCTGGCGAGGCCCTTCGCGCGCTGGGCGCGCAAGACGTGCAGGTCGGCTGAACCAATCCCAAGCTTGGCGTGAGCGCCCGGCAGCCACGCTCTTCGGCCATGTCGTTGGAACGTCGTCCGCGGGGAATGCTCCGCGAAGGATTGCGCATCGGGGTTCTCGATGCGCTGGTTTCGGGCGGGATGTTCGCGGCAACCGAGACGTGGTTGGTGCCGTTGCTGCAGACTCGCCTGGGAGCGGTCGCGACCGTGATCGGTCTGCTGACGATTATTCCGCAGATCATCGGTATCGGTCTGGGGCCGATCACTCGCACGGTGATCGCGGCGCTCGGCGGAAACAAACGCGCGAGTCTAATCACTGCCTGGGTGCAGGTCGTGGCCTTGGTCTTATTGAGCGTGCCGCTGCATGCGCCGGGTTCGACCTGGGCGGTGCCGATGGCGGCGAGCCTGATCATCTTGTTTGGAGCGATCGGTGCCGTGGGTGGGCCAAGTTGGGTGGCCTGGATGGGCGGTCTGATTCCGCGTACGTTGCAGGGCCGTTTCACCAGTCGACGTCTGCGGGTGTTTCATGCCAGCCGCTTGGCGTGCGCCGCTGCCTATGCCGGATTCCTGCATTGGCTGCCGCTGACTGATGGCCCGTGGGGTCTGCAGATCGTGATCGCGTCGGCGGTGATCAGCCGCGGCGTCAGCTTGTGGCTGCTGTGGCGGCAGGCTGATCCGCCTGACCGACCGAGCTTCAACGCCAGCGCCGGCAGTTCACGGCGATTGACCCCGGAATACGCGGGATTTTGGCATTTTGTGCGATCGATGCCGCATGCGCCGCTGGGCCGGTGGACGTTGGTGTGGTCACTACTCAACTTCGGGGTGATTGTCTCAGGTCCGTTCTATGCCCCCTACATGCTTGCGCCGTCATCCGCCGGCGGCCTCGGTTTGGCGGATGAGCCGTTCGTCTTTACCCTGCTGATCTACACCTCGACCATCGCTCGGCTGGTGACCTATCCGGCTGCAGGCCGACTGGTGGATCTGCATGGTCCAGCGGCGGTGTTGCGGGTCGCCGTGGTGATGATCATGTTGATCCCGCTGGGCTGGATCCTGAGCAGCCAGCTGTGGGTGATCGTGGTCTTCGAAATACTCAGCGGCGTCGCCTGGTGCTTGGCCGAGAGCGCCGTCGGCCCGCTGCTGTTCTCGTGCCACCGCGATCCGCAACAGCGCGCGCAGCTCATCGGCTGGCATCAAAGCGTGGTGCTGACCTGTGGCGTGCTTGGGGGCGGCTTAGGTACGATCCTGATCGGATCACCTTGGCTGCCGATGATCACCGGCAGTATTTTTCATACGTTATTCCTGGTCAGTATGGTCTGCCGAGTGCCGGCGGTGGTGGTCGCCATCCGGTTGCTGCCTCCGCTGCGCGACCTGCCGCATGACCCTGAAGGGCACGGCGAATTATGGCGGCTGATTCCTGGTGCCGGTCTGACCACCACCGTC
>JANYGY010000236.1 GCA_025362255.1 Planctomycetales bacterium | reverse complement strand
CGTCGCGGTGGCCACTGCGACCGCGGGGCTGGCCACTCCTGGCACCGTCGCGCTGGCGGATGCGCGCACCGCCGCGCGTCGCGCCGAGCTGGCTGCGCAGCGCGCCACGCTGCAACGTGCGCAGAGCGGGCGGTCAGCCGACTGGCTCGCAGCTGAAAGTTCGGCCGGAACGTGGCAGCAAGCCCTAGATGTGCTCGGCGATCGTGAACGCATCGCCGACTTGGCGCGCGCCCAAGATCGCGCGGCGGTTTTGACCGCACGCGCGGCGCTCGATGAGATGCTCCAGGACCAGGACTGGGTCGAAGATTTCGAACGCAATAAAACGGTGCGCGCCTCCGCCACCGGGCGACTCTATTGGCTGAATGCGTGGAACGATCAGAGCCGCACGATGGGCAAGGTGACCAAGGACATGACCCTGTGGAGCGGAGTGCCGGTGGCCGAGATCGTCGACCTAGCCAAACTCGCGTTTGCCGCCGAAGTGCCCGAGCCGCGTTATCCGCACCTGACCACCGGGCAGACGGTCGCGGTCACTTTTCCGGCCCTCGGCGATGTGCGACTGGTCGCGACCATCGCCAAGATCGGCCAGGCGCTTGGCCCGCCGCGCGATGCCCGCGCGGCGGGCCCCGATGCGCCGGTGGCTGATCAGCGGGTGTTCACGGTCACCGTCGATCTCACGATCCCTGAAGCGCAACGTGGGCGGGTAATGCCTGGGGTGCGCGGTTTTCTCGAACTTCCGGTGGTGGATCCATGAGCATGCGTGTCCGGGTTGGAATCGTGATCGGCGGCCTGATCGCGGTCGCGGTGGTGGTTGCGGCGTTGCGTAAGCCGGCGGGTGAGGCCCAGCCGACCTGGGAATCGATCACCGTCCGTACCGGGCCGGTGATCGATCGGCTGCGTGAAACCGGCACGCTGATGCCCCGTGATCCGGTGATCGTGCCAGTGCCATTCGACGGGAAATTGCAGTGGGTCATCGACGACAGCACCTGGGTCCAACCGGGTGAGCCGCTGTTCATCATCGATGACGCCGAGGAATTGAAGAAAGTCGCCGGTGAACGCAGCCAGCTGACCGAGGCCACGCAAAATCGCGAATTGGCGGTCCTCAAACGCGACCAGGCCGGCGACACCGAAGAGCGCAAGGTTCACCAGGCGATCCAGGCGCTGACCATCGAGCAGGCCCGTCACCGCATTCTCACCAGTGCCCCGGTGGGTGGACTTGAACTCGTGCGCCTCGACGCCGAGCTGGTGCCCCTGGAAGCGGTGACGACGGCCGTCCGCACCCGCTTCGAAATCGCCCGTGGCGCGTGGCAGCAGGCGCAGGATGCGTTCGTCGATCAGCTTGATCTGTGGCAGGATCATCAAGACCACTTGCTGCGCCTGGAGAACCGGCTCGATGAAGTGAACCAGCAGCTCAAGGAAGCCGTCGCCAAGCCACGGCAACGCGCGCCCGGTGCCGCGGGTGAGCAAAGCCCTGGCAAGCGTCGGCCGCCTGCGGTTACGCCGAAACCTGATGCTGCGCAAAAAAATGCGGCTGACCCCGACGCGGACAGCCCACCTGAGCCGACCGTCGAAATCGCCCAGATCACCAGCGAACGCGACACCCTGCGCGCGGCCACCGCGGGCTTGCAGCAGGCCTTGGCCGCGGCCCGGGCAGCGCGCGCGGCGCTGACTCCGGCAAAGGAATCCGCGGCCGGAGAACTGATCGCTGCGGAAACAGCAGAGCGTGAATTGCGCATCCGGATCGAGATTGAAAAGCGTGCGCTGCCGGCGATCCAGCTGGCGCTCGATGTCGAACTCGCCGGTCTGACGTTGAGCGAGGCTGAACGCCGCTTGGCCGATGGCCAAACGGCGTTCAGTGCGCGGACCTTGGCCCAGGCGGCGTTGGACGACCTGCGCGCCGAGCGCGACAGCGCGCGGACCCAGGCAACGATCGTCGCCGAACGCCTGGCGATCGCGGCTCGACCGGTGTCGCCGGAGATCGTCGCCGAAGCCGCTGCACGGTTGGCGAAAGCAGAGCAGGCGGCCGCTGATTCGCGGGCGGTTCGCGACCGCAATCTCGCCATCCTTGATCAAGAGCGCGCGGTGCTCGACGCCAAGATCGCCCGGCTCACCGCCAGCCTCGCGGTACGCGCCCGGCGTTTTCCCTCGACCATCGAACAGGAGATCTCAGCCCGCGAACGTGAGCGGTCGCTGAAGCCGGAAAACGCCGTCGATCTCGATCGTGAATTGGCCGCCCTGCGCGCCGATCTGGTCAAGGCCAAGGCCACGCCCCCGAGTATCGCCAGCGCCGCCGTCGCCGGTCTGGTCAAGGTCAGACGAGAAGGCGATCGCCAGAAACTCGCTGGCGATGCGGTGTGGCAGGCTGATCCGATGATCGAGATCTTCACCCCGGCGAACATGGAAGTGGTGGTCAGGGTCAACGAAGTCAACGTCACCCGGATCCGCCGCGGGATGGTCGTCGCCGCCGAGATCCCGGCGCTCGGGCGGTTGCCGCGCACCGGCGTCATTACCCAGGTCGCCGGGGTCGGCCGTGATAAGAACGAGTCCAGCGGAAAAGACGGCAGTGGAAAAAGAGGCCAAGCCGGCGTGACCCAGTTCGAAGTCCACATCAGCCTCGATCCCGGCACCGATCACCACGATGGGGATTTCCGCCAAGGCATGACGGCATTGGTCGCGATCGAGCTGCAGAAGCTGACCGCGGTGCGCTGGCTGCCACGCGCGGCGGTCATCACGCTGCCCGATGGGCGATTCGCGGTACGTCTGTCCCGTGACCAAGCGCTGACTGCGGTGAGCGGTCGCATCGTCGGCAGCGACGCCTTCGTCACTGACGATCCGGAATTGGCCGATGGGGTAGTCGTCCAGGTGCTCCGTTTCCCGAACCAATGATGCGTCGTCTGTTTTTCAAACCTTGTCTTCACCTTGTCTCCTTCTGTGCGAACCGACATGACTGCCCTCACCAAGCCGCTCATCCATCTTGCCGGAATCACCCGCCTTTATCAGGTCGGTGACAGCGAAGTCCGGGCGCTTGATGGCGTCGATCTGACGATCTGCGCCGGAGAATTCGTCGCGATCATCGGGCCGTCAGGGTCAGGAAAATCGACCCTGATGTACATCCTCGGCTGCCTCGATCAGCCGACCTCGGGCAGTTATGTTCTTGAGGGCCGCGAAATCGCGCGCGCCACCGACATTGAATTGTCACGGGTGCGCAACCGCTCGATCGGCTACGTGTTTCAAAGCTATAATTTGCTGCCAACCCTGACCGTCACCGACAATATCGCGCTCGGCCTGGTCTATGCCGGAGTCGCCGCGGCTGAGCGTCATGCGACGGCGCGGGATTTCGCCGGCCGGTTCGGACTCGGCCAACGCCTTGATCATCGGCCGCAGGAATTGTCTGGTGGCCAGATGCAGCGGGTCGCGATCGCCCGCGGCCTCGCGTGCCGGCCGCACCTGGTGCTGGCCGATGAGCCGACCGGCAATCTCGACACCAAGACCGGCGCAGAGATCCTCACCACGCTCAAAACCTTGCATGCCGAAGGCCACACCATCGTCCTGGTGACGCATGATCCGACGGTCGCGGCGCAGGCTCAGCGGGTCATCCGCATCGTCGATGGGCGGATCGTTTCCGATGACCTCAATGCGGGCTTCAGTGCCGGGCACGGCGAGGCGGCGTCAGTTGGCGCTGAGCAAACCCCTCCTGCAACCAGCCGGACAGAGCCGGCCGACGGCATGCGCTTCGCCGATCTGCTGCGCATGGCGTGGCACGAAGGACTGGCCGCGCACGCCCTGCGCACGCTGCTGACCATGCTCGGGATCGTCTTCGGTATCGCGGCGGTGATCGCGATGACCGCTATCACCGAAGGCGGCAAAGAGGAACAGCTCAAGCAGATTCGCCAGATCGGCCGCAACAACATCCAGGTGCGCAGCCTCGATCTCGAAGGTACGCGCCTAGCCCGCGTGCGCCGCCTGAATCCCGATGGCGTCAGCGCCGATGATCTGGCGCGCATCCGCGAGGTCTTTGCCCAGGAGCAGGGAATCGTCGCCGCCACCGGGTGGAAAGGCATCAAAGCCGAACTCAAGCTCGGCACCCAGGCGATCGACTTCGCCAACGTCCTCGGGGTGTTCGGAGATTTCGAACAGGTCACCGATTTCCACGTCGGCCAGGGGCGGTTCCTCGCGCCGGACGATGAAGCGCAACGGCGGCGCGTGGTGGTGCTCGGCTCGGCGATCGCCGAGGCGTTGAAGCTCGGCGATCAACCGCTCGGCCAAGTGGTGATCGTCGGCGACGAGCCGTTCGAAGTGATCGGCGTGATGGCCGCCAAGGCCTTCAGCAAAGGTGGCGTCGCAGATATCACGGTGATCGATCGCAACCAGGACGTGTATCTGCCGCACGCCAGCCTGCGCGCCTATTTTCGCAAGGCCGAGCGGGAAAGCCCGTTCGATGCGTTGAGCTTGCGTCTGGCCAGCGAGGAACGTTTGCTCGGCGCCTCGGAACTGATCCGCCGGATGGTCGCTGAGCTGCATCACGGGGCCGATGATTTCGTGGTCTCGGTGCCGCTCGAAGCGATGCGGCAAGCGCAGCGCACCAAGGAGGTCTTCAACGTCATCATCGTGGTCATCGCCGGCATCAGCCTGGTCGTCGGCGGCATCGGGATCATGAACATCATGCTCGCCAGCGTCACCGAGCGCACCCGCGAGATCGGCATTCGCCGTGCGATCGGCGCCAGTCGCAGCGATATCCTCCGCCAATTCCTCACCGAAGCCGTGCTCATCGCGACTGCTGGAGGAATCCTCGGCCTGGTGCTCGGGGTCGGCTCGGGCTTGCTGATTCAGGGTCTGTTCGCCTTTCCGGTCGCGTTTAACGGCTGGATCATGCTCATCGCGACGGTCTCGAGCATGGCGATCGGGATCGGCTTCGGCCTGTATCCAGCGTGGAAAGCCGCGCGCATGGATCCGGTCGAGGCGCTGCGTACCTGATTTGGCAGTGGAAAAATCAGCGGTTCGGTTAACTTGACGCTATGAAAATCCCTTCATCCGCCTTGCTTGCCTTGTTTTCCTTGTTGGCGACAGGCACGGTGGCCGTGCTTCAGGCCGACGAGATCACGCTCAAGGACGGGCGCGTGATCGACGGTGACGTGCAGTCGGTACCGGGCGAGCCGCTGGTTGAATTCAAGACCCGCGTTGGCGGCATGACGGCGGTGCTGCATTTCAAGGCCTCCGACATCGTGACGATCACCTACGGCAAAACGCTGCATCAGAAAAAGCAGGAGGCCTTCGACGCCAAGCGCCTCGCGCTGACCGCCAGCGATGGCACGGCCGACCAATGGTGGGCCTTGGCTGAAGAGGCCAAAGCGCTGGGCGAATCACCGGCGTTTCGTGAATTGGCGAAAGCGGCGATTGCCCGCGACGCAGATTTCGCACCGGCTCATGCGGCGCTCGGCGAGGTCAAGCAAGACGGCAAATGGATGAAGCCCGCGGCGGCCGCTGCTGCTCGCGGCGAGGTGTTCTTTCGCGGCAAGTGGGTCCAGGCAGCCGAGCGCGAGGGGGTTCTCGCCGAAGAAGCGCGAGTCACCCAAGAAGCCGAAACCTTGGCGACCAAGGAGCGTGAACGTCGCCTGGCAGAACTTGAGATCGCCAAAAAAGAGACCGAGCTGCGCACCGCGCAGGCCGCCGAACGCCGCGCCAACGACCCCGCGCCGGCACCGCAGATAGTCTACTCGAACTTCTCGACCTACACGCCATACCCGACCATTTTGCGCAGCCCGTATGGGTGGGGCTGCTCTTTTCATGAAAATCATCACGAGGGCCCGGTGGTGACGCCGTCGTGTGGCGCGAGCAATGGGTTGAGCGTGCAAGCGGCCGGACAAGGCAACGGCTTCACCTGGGGCGTTCAGCTTCGCTGAACGGACGTCACGTTTCCCACATCTGGTGGAACGCGACCCAACGCGCTGGGCTCGCGGCCAACACCTGGGCCTGGAATCGGGCGAGGGCGCGGGTGACCGCGATCACATCACCGTCGAACCCCACGCGTAAGGGCCGGCCAACCACGATGGTGCCGGCGATCCACGCGAGCGGCACCAGGGGCGCGCCGCTCGCGGCGGCCAATTTCGCTGGCCCGGTCGGCACTCGCCACTTCCGCCCCGCGAGATGCACGACCAACCCATCGCCGGCATAATCACGATCGGCGAGCACTCCCAGCACGCCCTCGCTGCGCAGATGACGAAGCGCCGCGCGGGCGACATCGTTCCACGGCAGGATCGGTGCTCCGCAGTGGGCCGACATCTGGGCCAAGGTCGCGTCGGCCCACGCGTCACCCACCGGGCGGGCGATCACCGCCAGGTCGGCGATGAGCCGGGCATCGTGTAACGCCGCCAACAAACGGGTCCAATCGGCGTGGACTGTCACCAGCAGCAGCGGACCTCCGATGCGCGCACCGCCATCCACGGAAACCGCCGGTGCAAACACGCCCCACGGATCAACGATTTTAACCAAACCAGGATCTGACTCGCGGTGGCTGCGTGGCGATCGCGGACGATCCAGGCGGAGCATGAATGCGAGGTGATCCGCAGCGGCGCGATAACAGCCGCGCACCGCACGGCCGCGGCCTTCGGCGGTGGGCACGAAGGGGGCGAGATTATCAGCAACCACTCGCCGCCCCCGGCCATCGCACCACCATGTCAGATCGCCGACGCGGCGCGCCAGCAGATGCGCGCCGCCCGCGGTCAGATCACGGGCGAATACCCGCAGCAGCCGCCACATGGCGCGCTTGAATAACGGCGAGAGTGACAGCAGGTCGCGCGACATGTTTTTGTCAGTGGCTGCGGCCGTCTACGAAAACCAAGCGCGGTTGCAATTCACCACGCCAGCGGGCGGCCTGTGGACGAACCAGCAGATCGAACCGGCTGCCCGCCGAGGTGAAGGTCGTGGCGTGCTTGGACGCGCGCCAGGCGAGGAATTCGCGCATGCCTCCGCCGGGGTCGGTAAGCGCACCTTTCAGGTGTTCGCCTTCTTTGCCGAACAGCCGGGGTTTGCTGATGAAACTCGCGTGCTTCAAGCGCACCACCGGTTCAGGATTGGCGATGCCGAACGGCGCCAAGTGATCAAGGTAGGTGAAGAATTCGCTATCGAGTTCGCTGATCGCGGCGTCGCCATCGAACTCGGTCTGCTGGGTCAGGCTGCCCGCCGGCACCCGTGAAGCGACGTGCCGTTCGAACGCCTCGATGAAGGCCGGCACCTGGGCGGCGGTGATCGACAAGCCGGCAGCCATGGCGTGCCCGCCGCCTTTCACGATGTGCGCCCGGCAGGCGTCGATGGCTTCGCCCAAGTGGATCTGCGGGATCGAACGCAGACTGCCCTTGCCCATTGCCGGCTTGGCTTCGCAGCTCGCCGTTGCGGGCACCGCGCTGTCGATCGCGATGACGCACGCTGGCTTGCCGAACGCTTCGACCAGCCGGCTGGCGACGATGCCGACGACTCCTTGATGCCAGCCTTCGCCAGCGAACACCAAAGCGGCGCGGCTCAGATAGAGCGGATTGGATTCCGCCTCGGCGATCAGATCGGTGGTCAGGATCTGGGTCAGCCGCCGCCGTTCATCGTTCTCGGTGATGATGCCCTTGAGCACTTCGTTGGCTTCGGCGCCAGTCTGCGCGGTCAGCAGCCTGATGTTGGCCATCGCGCTGCCGACCCGCCCGGCGGCGTTGAGCAACGGCCCGATTTTCCAGCCGATATCGCCGGCAGTCAGGTCGGCTCCCAGGCGCGTGTGGTCAAGCAGCGCCCGCAGACCGGGATTAGCCGTGCGGCGCAGCGCGTTCAAGCCGTGATGGACCAGGATGCGGTTTTCACCGATCAGCGCCGCACAATCGGCAACCGTGCCAACTGCCACCAGGGCCAGGGCATCGAGCAGATAATCGCGCAGGCGGGGGGTCAATTTATCCGATTGGCAAAGGATCTTGGCCGTCGCCCAAGCGAGCTTCCAGGCCACCCCCACGCCTGCGAGACCCTTGTCTGGGTACGGGCATCCGGGCTGATTGGGATTGCACACCGCGGTGCATTGCGGCAATTGCGGCTGAGCCAGGTGGTGGTCGGTGATGATCACGTGGCAGCCGGTTTCAGCCTCGATCCGCTTGGCCCACCCGCCGTCGGCGATGCCGCAATCAACGGTGATCATCAACTGCGCGTTATATTCCTGGACGGCGTGAAAGCTGGCTTCGGACAAGCCATAGCCGTCGATGCGCCGATGGGGAATCCAGGCCGTCGCGCGGTGCGAACAGGCATCGACAAACAGCGCGAGCAGAGAGGCCGAGGTCGAGCCGTCGACATCGTAATCGCCATGAATCAAAATCCGCTCACGTCGGTTGATCGCATCCGCAAGACGCTGGGCGGCCACGGCCATCCCGGCCATCAATTCCGGTTTGTGCAGATCAGCCAGACGTTTTGCCGAAAAAGAGTCGGCCTGCTGCGCGTCTTGGACTCCGCGCAAAGCCAGCAGGGTCGCGGTCAAACGCGATACCCGCAGGTCATTCTCCAGCTCTGCGATCACGTCATCGGGTGCCCGGCGGGCAGTCCACGGGCGGCTCGCAGTCATCATCACGGCATCCTCGCGTGGCCTGGGGGTTGTCCATGTGGTTCGCCCGACGCTTGGTGAGTCTTGAACGCCCGCATGCAGCTCACTACTTGTAGTTGCGCGCGAATCTGGGGATGCATAATACCTCAATCGACGGGGCGACGGTTTCGCCCCGCATTCCACCGGTGATTCGGATCCGCAGCTCGATTGGTCGCATGTCGCGTTCAGCTCCAGAAAACTTGCAGCAGAAGCCTCGATGCGTGACTGTTCGTCACTCTGTTTCCGTATCATCATCAACCAGCAGCCGTGAGGTGTCTCCGTGGCAGTCGGTACCGTAGTCCGTTTTGATCGTCGTCGTGGGTATGGCTTCGTGTCACCCGAAGACGGCGGCGAAGATGTTTTCGTCCACCAGAACAACATCAGCATGGAGGGTTTTCGTTACCTCCAGGTCGGTGAAAAAGTTAATTACGAGCTCGAAGTAGGCGAGAAGGGCATGAAGGCCGTCTCGGTCGGCTTGGTCGAGCCGCGCATCGAACGCCCCCAGGGCGAAGGTGACTTCAATGGCCCGCAAGACGAGCGCGACGATCGTGATGATCCGCGTCCTCGCTTTGGCGAACGCGCCCCGCGCCCGGCATTCGATCGCGGCGAGCGGTTCGAGCGTCCCGAGCGTGCGCCTCGTGCGCCACGCAGTCCCGCCGGCGGCGGAGCTGACGACAACGGCCAGCTCGATAAGCTGCGCCGTAAGCACGAACGGCTCCTCAGCCTGCTGGTCGAAAAAGGCATCCTCGCCCCCGGCGAGATCGACGGCCTAGACGCCGCAGTCGAGGTCGTAACTCAGGCGTGATGCGCAGACGTGGGCCTTTGGCCTGAGGTAACAGCGATAGTTGTTGTATGTTCAAATTCCCCATCGGGTTACCGGTGGGGAATTTTTTTGGTAAAAACAAGGCTGACGTGATATGAGACTGACGTGATTCGAGGCAGGCGTTGATGTTGAATTGGACGTTAGCTCACATTTGAAAGAAGAGCTTTATCCTCGCAAACCGTCCATCAATTAACATTGCTTTGTGAATGATCATGAGGCCGTCTATTCCTAGACGCGAGTCACTGAACAAAAATACAAACGTTGTGAGCCATCCAACTGTAACACGTTTGTAAAACTCTCGCAATTTAAATGATATCAGTGGTCATCCAGTTAATCACCGATGAGTGAAAAAATAGATGTCGTGAAGAAAGCCTTCATTTGTAACAGTCCGAATTTCAGTCGTGGACTGTAAAAAGTACTTAAATAGTACAGGTGCTCAAACAATCATAGA
>JANYGY010000214.1 GCA_025362255.1 Planctomycetales bacterium | reverse complement strand
GTCTTTTCTCCAGCACACCAGCGAGGTGTACTGGAAACGCAGGTGTGGTCCATATGCAAGGCGCCCGATGCGACGGAATGGCAGCGCCATTTCGAGTATTGGGCAACGCCGCAGATGGGCTGCAACTGCGTTTTCCAGGTTCATCGCTGAAACCGGGATGTCGACCATGGCCTGGGTTCGCAATCGTCGGGTCCAGACGTCGCTCACTTTGTTGCGCGAGACTCGGCTGTCTGTTCAGCGGATTGCCGGTCTCACTGGATTCTTCGACGCGGCGCATCTTCGCCGGACGGTGTTTGCAGGAACCGGACGAAGAGTCGCCGATCTGCGTGTCGATGGAGGTTTTGATGCGGAGATCAGCGATCGTGATGGCGCGGCATTCTTACACGTCGATCCTGATCAATAGTACCATCGGTCGGTCAATTCGCTGCGCACATGGGGCTGAGCGGAATCCCCAGCGCTGATCGCCGACAAGTCGAATTCGGAAGCGGTTTTCCAGGCGACTCTGCCATCCCCGAACAAACGATTCATGCCCGCGAAACTGGTCGGGATCTGCGATTCAGCGACAGAGTCAGTACGGGTGTGATTGACGAAAAACTGTCTTCCTGCCCACAATATGAACAGATCAGAGATCAGAATGCGTTGGGGGTCCAGGCGCGATTGGGTCAGGTCCTCGCCGGACGAAGCCCGTTCGACATTCGACCATTTTTCGGATCCAGCCAAGAATGAGTAGCTGGTATTGAGATAGGTATTGCCATCTCCTTGATTCACGAGGTTGCCACCGATCGCACGTGAATCCTTGGAACGTCGGCTCGGACACATCCAGATGCCGATCGTCCTTCTCGTTTCCTCTCCCGAGGTGGCGAGGGAATCGGCCAATGGAACATCGCTGTACGGCTGGAGTTCTGGCCACGAAAGTCCCACTCCCGAATCCGCAACTGGGCCAGAAATGCCGATCGAATCGGGGTAAAGCTGACCATACCAGATCCGGCCGGTCGCCAACACTCGACCACGGTGGTCATTCGCATGCGCTGCGACCAAGTGGTAGAGCTGCCGCAAGTTGCTCATGCATTCAACCCGCCAGCCCTGGAATCGAACTGCCGAGATGCAGGAAAAAATCAGCGACATGAGCAACGCGATGATCGTTATAGTGGTCAGCAACTCGAAAAGAGTGAAGCCGGTGAGCAGCTGATTGCGGGGTGAAATTTTTTTGGCCATCCGTTCATTATGGAGATGAAACCGACCTGACGAGGGTATCGTTATTCACGAGCAGGTATTTTCCGCTCATTTCCAGCCTCGTCCGGCCCACCTCACTCAAATTCACCCAACCGAATTTAGACGAGGCTCGCTTCCAGGCACCTTCGCGAGGGTGAAATGGAAAGTGCTCCCTGCACCGACTTCGGAATCGACCCAGATCTTGCCGCCGTGGCGTTCGATGATGCGTCGGCAGGTGGCGAGGCCGATGCCGTTGCCCTCGTACTGGTCCTGGCCGTGAAGTCGTTGGAATACGCCGAAGATGCGTTCTCGGTTTTCCCGGGATATGCCAATCCCATTGTCGGATATGGAGACGTCCCAGGACGAGCCGTTGAGGGTCGATCCCAGGTGCACGACGGGGTCATCGACGCCGTGAAACTTGATAGCGTTGCTGATCAGATTCTGAAACAACTGGACGAGGAGTATGTGGTTGCCGCGTATGGAGGGCAGTTCACCTAGGTGGATCTGCGCTTTCGTTTCTGCAATACGTTGGGTCAGATTGCTGATCGCTTCCTGGGCGGCGGCTTCGAGCGGCACCATGCTGAATGACAGGTGGTCCGCTCCGACCTGGGCGAATGAGAGGACCGCGCGGATCAACCGGGCCATGCGTTCGGCACCGGACATCGCGTAGGTGATGTATTCCTTCGCCTTTTCATCAAGCCGATCGAAATAGCGTCGTTCGATCAGAGAAAGATAACTGGTGACCATGCGCAGTGGCTCTTGCAGGTCGTGCGACACCACGGCGCCGAATTGCTGGAGATCGCGGTTAGAGCGCTCGAGTTCGATCGCCTTCGCCTGCAATTCATCCTCGGCGCGCCGTCGCTCGATCAGTTCTTCTTGGGCCATCCGCCGCGCTAGTTCCAGACTTGCAGCCTGATCGCGCAGTTGGCGGGCGGCGTTGCGCGCCAATGAAGTGGTAGCATTGGCATTCAAAGTCGCCTGCTCTGCTCGAAAAGTCACTGACAGCAAAGGCAGCAACGCGAACAGGTCCTCAAACAGCTCGTGGTCAGCATTCCCCCCGATCATGACGATGACGGCTTTTCCATCTGCAGTCCGTCCCATGCACGATATTTTATTATCATCCGTCAGAAAAGGCAGGTCAGCGCGGTGATGGCCAACACGTACGGTTTCGGCGAGAAACAATTTCCATGCCTGGGCGTGGGGAAGGGTGCGCAAGAATCCTCTCGCCGGCAGTAGCACGCCGATCTCCGGATCCTCAATGAAGATCACCAAATCCTCTGCCCCCAGAAATTGAGCCAGTGCGCGAGCGCTCGCGGCGCGATCTTTTTCAGTCCCCAGACGGACCACCAATGACAATGCCGACCGGAAACGGTTCACGGGTGCTATTCGGGAAATACGCAGACGACGGCGGTGCAGTTGTGAAAGCCATTGAACTGGCCATCAGCCCTGGCGATCTGGCCATAGGTATTGCAGCCAGCCACCGTGGCGTCGGGCCCCAGTGCTTGTTCGACGGCCTTGATTTCGAAGCCGAACTCCTTGCCCATGCGCAGTCGCGTGGCCACGCAGTCGAAAAACATAGCTGCCTTGGGTTTGCTGTCCCCGAGTTGCGCCAGGGCGCTTCTGGTGGCTTCAAGGGCAGACAATTGCTGCGGTTTCATGAGGTAGATCATCGCCCCTTCAGGGATGTCCGCCGCACATTGGATCGAGCCATCCTTGTCGATCGACAGCGGCACACGCAGGCGGAATCCCGAATCAGTCGTGATGCCGATCACATTATGGAGGAAGAACGGAAGGGGGTTGGCGACATCCAGAATCTGTCCCGTGGCAGTCGCGTGGTCGATGAATACGTCCCGCGCCGACATCGCATTCAGACTCACAAGCCGCATCCCTTCGGCCGCCGTGACGCGGTAGGGTTCCCCGGTGGGTTCCCATCCATGGCACACCCCGACCCCGATGGGTTTGCGCGAAAGGATCTCCAATGAGACCGCCGCGTCGGGCACGGCCTCGGTACCGAAGAAGACATGGGTCTTGCGGAACTTGGCATCATCGCCCGCACCACCACCGAATAGTTTGTAGGTCCCGCCGGTCATCAACGTCAGCTGTTCGACGAAATCATCGGCATGGCCTGCGAGCGCATCGGTCATGATCAATGCCGAGCGGTGGGGGTGGGTATGAGATTTCATGCCGGTAAAAGAATCGACGACCGACCGCGCCGCGGTGGCCCGATTGGCATGCAAATTGCGCCCGATTCCGGCTGAAAATTGCATCTCATTTGAGCGAAAGGCCATCGCACAGGCCGCACCTTCGGCGAAGGAATCTTGGGTGAACTCCCCCGCCGAGGAGCTTCCCACCAGGATCTTCGGATGACATGTATCAGTGATCGCCTGGAGTAGTTCGCGGTGCTGATAGCGCGATGAGGCGAAGACTACGATCGCGTCCGGGTGCTCGCCAGCGAAGGCCGATGCGATTCCTCGTCCAAGGGCTTCTCCGGCAGCCCGACTGTCGACAAGGTGGGTATGGGTCGTGCAGGTTTGCATGTGGAGTCTCTAGACAATCAGGCGAGTTGGAACGTGGGCGCTAGAACACGGACCGTAGCTGGGTTGTGAGATGCTAAAGTGGCGCTTCTCAGCGAGACGATCGCCCTCAAAAAAGACTTCAGACTAAGCGATGCGGTATATATTTTCCCCAAAATCAATCAGGGGCAAGGAAAAATGTCACTGCATTTTGCACGGCCTTAAACTGGTTAAGGCATCGTATTAAATTCAGCATCAGGTTTGAGAGTCTACAATTGCCAAGGGTGGGTTGGCGAATGCGAATCACAGGGAACATGGAAAAATTTGGTGAAGCGGCGTGTATCTCAACGCTAGATGTGGGGTCTGAAGTGTTGGCCAATCAACTTGGTCCAGGGACTGGCACATTTCTCCGTTGCGAAATGCCCACCGCGCGCCGCCCAGGCACGACCCGTAGAGTGAAACACACTTCCGTGCCCTCACCTACCGAGCTGCTTGCCCAAATGCGGCCCCCATGGCGTTCAACAATCCGCTTACAGATGGCTAAGCCGATTCCCGTGCCATCAGAGTGGTCGGTATGCAGACGCTGAAAGACGGCGAACAACCGTCCATAATCGCTCATGGCGAAGCCGATGCCCTGGTCGCGAACATAGAAAATGTGTTCTCGAGGCCCGCTGTGCGATGGCCGTGGCCCGTATTCGGTCAATTCCGGCATGATTGCGATCCTGCATCCAACGGTAATCAGGGGATGCTCTTTCATGGTTGAATACTTGATCGCATTGGTGAGGAGATTTTGTAACAATTGATGAAGCAGCGCTTCTTCGCCATGAACAGTCGGAAGCTGCGATTCTATCGTCAACGTGGCCGTCGAACCGCGTTGATCACGTTCAAAGTCCAGCTCACTCCACACGACCGAAATCAACCGCCCAAAGTCGATCGGGACCATTGATAAGGCACCCCGACCCAACTGGCTGAAGGCAAGCAGATCGGTAACCATCTTATTGGTCCGCGCCGCATGGTCGCAAATTTTGACGAGATAGGGTTGCGCTGCCTCCACGAGACCCTTCTTAAGCCGTAACGTGGCGAGACTGGCAAATCCCTCGATGGCCCGGAGTGGCGACTTCAGATCATGGGCGACAGAGTAGCTAAATGACTCAAGGTCATTATTTGCTGAAGCGAGTTCCCGGGTGCGATCCTCAACACGCTCCTCCAGGGAGCGCTCAAGTCTGATGCGCAGGAATGTTTGCCGTTCATTCGCCAACCACGTCAGTAGGATAGTCAGTAGTGTTGCCCCACCCATCACTATAGTCCAAAGTTTGGCTCCTCGCAGTTCGTCATTTGCGCGAACCAGCCGCTCGTTCAGAAGATTCTGCTCAACCGCAAGGATATGCTGCTGAATCGCCAGGAACGAATCCATTTCGTCACGTGATCGCTCGATTAGTGCCTTGGCCGCAGGATCCAACGGTTCATCCCGGCGTCGTGAGGTTCCAGCCACGGCAATTTCATCGACCGTAGCCAGAACGCGACTTCCCGCGTCGACCAGTGCCGCGACCGCCTCAAGTTGTTCAGTATTGTCAGCACACAAAACTCGCTGTTCACCCAGTAACCGTTTATGAAGGGCGACTGAGTCGTTCAACACTTCTAGAAATAGCGCTGCTATCCGCCCGTCTTGCCGCCTTGGATCTGCAGCACGATCCCTTTACCATCCTCGGTTTTCTATTCCCGACAGACACCTAGGTCCTCTCCGTGGTCAGACGAGAGGTCTCCATTGAAGATCACTACCGTGGTGGGAACGTTGCCAAAGTAATGACGCGCATGACATGAAAATCTCACAGCTGACGTCCCTTTGTTGGTGGGTCATCCCGGCAGTGATGGTGGGCGTTCTTGGTCTGGTGGCGGCGCAGGAGAGTCCCACGCCAGTGGCGCTGCCCGTCCCCATCACGCAGACAGATCCTGTGCCAGCTCAGCTGACCGTCGAGCCGACGATGCTCCGGGTGGATCTGGAAGCGGGTGCCGAGACGACGATCGAGGTGAGGTTGCATATTGCGGAACCCACCACGTTTGTGAGTGCGGATGCAGGGTGCTTGTGCGTGCGTCCTGAACTGCCGCTGCCCACGGCGCTGGCGGCGGGATGGTCGACGTTGCGGGTGCGCATCGCCGGGGTGTTGCCCGGGATCAAGACGTTGACCATCCGGACCGCTGCGGGTTCGGCCACCGCGACGATTCAGGTGGTCACGCCGGGATTTGGCGATGGCGCCGCCGTAGCGGCGGAAACCGTCCGCATCGCCCAGGCCGCGGGGTGGAAGATCGTCGTCGTGGTCCACGATCTTCTCGGCTCGGCCAAGAATTGCGGGTGTTCCACCGGGTCGCTGGGCGGCATTGATCATCTCGCGGCATTGGCTGATGTCTTTCCCGGCGCGCGATTGGTGCTGACTGGCGCGGTTGAGGCAGGTGAAAATCAGGACTCGCACCTGGGTGCGGCTCTCGCCAAACATGGCTGGGAGATCCATCCGCCTGATGTCGTGATCACCGACCAGCCGCTGACGGCCTTGGCCCTGCCAGGGATTCTGGCGGTGATCGACACCGGCCATACGGCGATCGCCAATCAACGTCTGGTTCGCCCGTTGCTCGGGCATGGCGCCCTCGCCCACCTATTGCTGGTGACTCCGGCGGGGATGATCGCCGAGCAACGGATCCTGCCGATCGATCAGACGTTGCCCGCGATCGCCGCCATCTTGCGCGAGGTGGTGCCGACCAATCGCATCGTGATCGATAGGGCAGCGCATCCGGCCGAATCCTGTGCGTCGTGCCACATTGCGGCGCATACGGCGTGGGCCTCGTCCGCGCATGCGCGGGCGTTTGCGACTCTGGCACCGAAGGATCAGGTCGATGCCTGCGTCACCTGTCACTCCAGCCCTCAGGCAGGCACCGCCGTGCGGGCGGCGGATGTCGGCTGCACCGCCTGCCATGGCGGAGCCGCCGCCCACGCCGCGGCTCCGGCGACCCCGACCACCGGCGTCACCAATTGCCGGTCATGCCACGATGCTCAGCATCATCCGGCCTTCGATCGCGAAGCGGCCTGGCTGAGGATCAGCCACGGTCGGTGAATGCCGGAGACATTGCCGCAGGTTGTAAGAGTTTGACAGCGAGTAACGTGCTACGCCCATGGCCAGCGAGGCCGCTTCTCATCTGAATGGTCCCCCAGAGGGACAACGAAACGACCCACCCGCGCGCAAGCCGCGGCGTCGGCGGGCGACCGGGCGCTTTGTCAGGCGGCGGCCGACGGTGCTGCCGCGGCCGGAGCACGTCACCATCATCGGGCACAACAGCCGTACCCTGGAAACCGTGGGCCTGTTTGTCGGCGTGGGGTTGTCGGTTCGGGTCTATACGACCAGTGCTCAACTTGAGCTGCAATTGGCGCCTTACCCCGGGGTCACGACCACGCTGATCACGGATGCGTACGCGCAGTCGCCGCGCGATCTGCCGCCGCCGCCGTATGTCATCACCGTCGATACCTTGGCTGACAGCGAGCGTATTGGCGGCTGGCTGCCTGAGACCTGGGCCCGATTCCTGGTGCGCGGCACCAGTCGTGCGCGCAAGCATCCGCCGGGTTTCCTGACCCTGCCGGGTCTCGACCATGAGGATAGACCAGTCGTGATGCGGCGGCTGGCGTCGCTGGCGTTGCTGGATCGGCTGTGCGCCGTCGCCCGGGCGGCCAGCCGGCCACTGATCCTGCTCTATGGCGACCCGGATCCCGACGCGATCGGAGCCGCACTCGGCCTTGCGACCTTGTGGAAACGCGCCGGTGTCGATTGCGACATCCGCTACACCGGCGAAGTCCAGCGTTATCAGAATAAGCTGCTGCTGACCTACCTCAAAAAAGGCATCGAGCGGTTGCGGCCTGAGGAACAGGCTGCGGCCGACCTGATCGCGGTGGTCGATGCGCAGCCGGGTTTCTGGCGTGACGATCCGCCGCCAGCGCAGGTGGTGATCGATCATCATCCGGAAAAAGAGGGCACCCGTGGGCGGACCTTCGTCGATCTGCGGCCCGATTACGGCGCCACGTCGAGCATGGTCACCGAGTACCTGCTCGACGCCGAAGTGCCGATCGACCGCAAGTTGGCGACCGCGCTGATCTATGGCATCGCGACCGACACCGATGACCTCAAGCGCCACACCAGCGCCGCCGACATCGCCGCGTTCGAGGCGCTGCATCAGCGGGCTGACCGGACCTTCCTCTCGCGTCTCGAAAAAAGTCAGATCCCGCCGGCGGTGCTCGATTACATCGCCTGGGGCATCAGTCATCGGGTCATCTATCGTGATCTCGCGGTGGTGCATTTCGGCGTCGTGCCGACCGCTGATGTCCTGGTGCAAGTCGCCGATCTGCTGCTGCTGACCTATGGCATCACCTGGATCGTCTGCGCCGGAGTGATCGACAAACCGGCGGAAAAAGGCGGTCGACGGCTGGTCGTGGTTTTTCGCGGTGATGGCTTTCAGCAGGATGTCGGTCGCCGCGCCGCGCTGGCGTTCGCCAAACTCGGTTCAGCCGGCGGCCATCGCACCATGGGCCGCGCCGAAGTGCCGTTGACCGCCGACACCAGCGTGACCGAAACCGTGTCGCTGCTGGTCGATCACCTGTTCGCGCGGATGACTCCGGCGCGGCGGCGGCGGTTCACCCGGACCCTGAGCGAACACCTCGCGGCGCCCCGGCCAGCGGATCCTGACGAATTCGAATTGTCGACCTGAGGGCTTCATGACTGACTGGCTCTCTCCCTACGTCGGTAAGCAGGTGATCGCCGACCTCGACGAATTCTTCCTGGTGCTCGGGACCTTGCGCGAAATCGGGCCTGACCACTTGGTTTTCGTCGATGCTGACGTCCATGACCATCGCGAATCGAATTCGACGAAAGAGGTCTACGCGCTGGAGTCACGCACCATCGGCCTGCGGGTGAATCGCACCGCAGTCGCCATCCCCCGCCGCCGCCTGGTGGCGATCTCTTTGCTGGAGCACCTGTGCGCTTGATTCCGTGGCTTCTCACCCTGACCGGCGCGATCTGGACCACCGGTAACGCGATGATCATCGTGGTCGCGATGGCGGCTTTCACCTGGCAGCGCGACCATCCGTTGGCCCTGTCGCGCGATGGCCTGGGCGGGGCGCTCGGGGCGGCCATGGGGCTGTGGTCGACCGCGGTCGGGTTGCTGCTGCTGGTGGCAATGGTGAGTCTCGGCTGGCTTGCGGGCACGGCGTGGCGCACCGCCCAGCGTGGTCGCGCGGCCCTGCTGGTGCTGGCCATGGCCGGGCTGTGGGGCGTGCACTCGGTTAACCATCGGACGGTGGTCGAAACCAATCAGGTCACGGCGGGGATCCGCGAGCTGCGCGGGGCTGCGGTCACCCAGCAAGCTGAGCAGAAAACTGACCAGCAAATGGACCAGAAAACCGAAGTCGCACCAACCAGCCAGCCGTTGCACGCGCTTGAGCAACGCTTCGCCGTGCTGCATCGGATGTCTGAACGGTGGCACACGATCGAAACCGTGCTGGCCCTGGGCCTGCTGATCAGCGCCTCGACGGTGCTGCTGCGCCGGCCGCGCGAATCGACTGCACCGCCATCAACCACGGCAACTCCTTCCGCATCGTCGCCGAGCGCGTAGTTTTTCGGCTCCATGTTCCGTCCTCGTCGTTGCGGAGTGTCGTCCGGTCTCGTGCTCCTCGTGGGCATGATGCTCAGCAGTTGCCTCACGCATGAGGCTCGCGTCACGACGACGCCGGATGCCCCCGAGGTCGAAGGTGGAACCGCGATCGGGCGGGCCACTTATCCATCGCCCCCCGGCCCGCCGCGGGAAACCCTTGCCCGTGGTCCGTTGCCGCAGCATCTGCCGATCACGGCCTGGCGGCGAGATGGCGAGGGCCTGATCTCGCGCGCCGAAGCCGAGCTGCTCACCCCGTTACCGTGGTGGCAGCGATTTCCATGCGATATCGTCAGCGACCTGATGCCGACCCCGATAGTCGTGCGCGCCGAGTGCGTGCTGGTCCTGCGGCCGGTGGTCGGCTGCACCCGCGCTGAGCTCGACGCAGCTGCGGCGGCTGCGGGGTATGCCCAGATCGTGCCCGCTTCAAGTCCTCTCGATGGCCGGAAAAATCCATGAAAATGCGCTCAAAAACCGGATTGATGCAGGGGCTTTTGACGCTGGCGCTGACCACAGCGACCGCGACCTACGGTTTTGCGGCAGAGGTTGCGCCGGCACCGCTGCCAGTTCCGCCGAAAACAAGTGGAACCACGCCTGCGCCCAAACCAGTCGCCAAGCCAGTCGCCAAGACTGTCGAGTCCGCGCCGACCGCGGCAGTGTGGGAACCGGTTCGCCTCGCGCTCGCCGAAGCGAACACCGCTGAGGAATCAACTGCGGCCCAGGCGCGCTTGAGCGAGTTGCTCACCCGCTATCCCAACTGGGCGGACGGCCATAAGACGCTGGCCAAAGTGCTGCTCGATCAGGGCAAGGCCGCCGAAGCGCTGGTCTCGGCCAAGCGCGCGTGGGCCTTGGCGCCGGCCGATGACCAGGCGTTGCGCATGCAGGTGCGGGCGTTGGCCGAGCTGGGGCGCAAGGCTGCGGTCTATGCCTTGGTCGAGGGCGCGGTGACCAAGGACGCCACCGGTTGGGTGCGTTACGAAGCCGGCCTGGCCGCGGTCGGCTTTCATGATGAAGCCAAAGCCGAAGCTTATTTGAAAGAGGCCAAAAGTCGGGTCGGCGCCAAAATCCCCGCCGAGTTCCTCTTCCTCGAATCGCGGGTGGCGATCCTCGCCCGCGATTTCCCGCGCGCTGAATTGGCGCTCAGCAGTGCGACCGTGCAGCAGGCGGATTTTTGGGATGGGTGGTACGAACTTGGGCGCGTGCGGCTGGTCCTCGCCGATCAGGTGCGGGCGCAGCGCGCCAGTTGGATCGGCAAGGCCGCCGAGGCTTTCGCGGTGGTCGTCAAAGCCCTACCCGAAGATCCCAATGGCCACATCGGCCTGGGCCGCGCCGCCCTCGAAGAAGCGAAAATGCTGGCCGCCGACAGCCAGGACGACCGCGCCGCTAGCAAGTTGCGCGACGCCGTCACCCAGCTGGAACACGCTCTTGAAAAAGCCCCGGACACCGCTGAAGCGTTGGTCCTGATGGGCGACGCGCAGTTGCGTCTCGAGCAGTGGCCCGAGGCGGTGGCCGCGCTGCAACGGGCGACCGTCCTTGGGGCCAAGGATCGCGGCCTGACGTTCAATCTGGCGATCGCCTTGCAGCAGACCGGCAACCATGAAGCGGCCCAAGCGCTGCTGAAAACCGTGACCGCCGCCAATCCCGACGAGCAGGTCACCATCGGCATGGGCGCCTATCGCTCACGCAATTGGCTGCTCGCGGTGCATCTGCTCAGCGGTGCAGTCGACGGACTCGCCGATGTCGAAGCCAAGGCCGCCGTGTGGCGTTTCATCGGTCACGCCCATGCCCATCTCGCCGACGCGAAATCTGACAACGGCAAAACCGATTCGGCAGCCGAACGCGATGCGGCCGCGGAGGCCTTTCGCCAGGCTGGCGCGTTGGCTGATTTTCCCGCCCGCCGTTTCTATTTCGCCAGCGAATCCGCGCGCTCGCCCGAACACGCGTACGCTGCAGCGTGGCAGATGATGCGCTGGGATTTCCTGACGCCGGGGGCCTGGGCGGTGGCGGTCGGCAATTACGGCGCGGCCAAGACCGGTGGCCAGGGGGTCGCTGGCATGGCCACGCGGGCACCGCTGCACCTTGCGGCGTGGAGCGCCTTGATCGTGCTGCCGTTGCTGTTTTTTGTCGTCGGACTGTTTCGTCGTGGCCGAGGCACGCTCAGTGCGCTCAATGCGCCGGGCACGCTTGGCGCAGGAGCCCAGGCACCATCACCACGGCCGGCGCGAGGGTCGAAAAATGCGACCACGGTGGTTCCTCCGACGTCGCCGAACCGGGCGAAATCGACTGACCGCGGCGCGCTGGTCAAACCTTCCGGAATCAAAACCACCCGCCCGGAAGCCCACCAGAAAAGTGAAACCGAGCCGATCGAGAATCCTGTGCCGCGGGTGAAGCAAAAAGCCGAGACGGTGGCGATGGCGGCGAACAAGACTCCGCAGGTCAAGCCGATCCTGCGCCGA
>JANYGY010000197.1 GCA_025362255.1 Planctomycetales bacterium | reverse complement strand
CGCAGCGATTCTCTGCTGGGCGTCACCGGGCTGACCGGTGCGGTTCGCGCGGGCAACGTCGCGGTCGCCAACGCGCTCGGCAGCGGCCTCGGTGAAAATGCGGCGCTGCTGCCGATCGGTGAACGCCTGGCCCGCCACCTGCTGGGCGAAGAACTCCGGCTGACTGCGGTGCCGACGATCTGGAATGATAGCGAAGCCCTGATCCGTCGACTCGATGAGGTGATCGTGCGACCCGCCTTTGGCGCGCGGGGGCAGAGCATCCTGGCCGAGTCGTTGCCTGCCGAGGAGCGGGCCGCGCTGATCGCCCGGATCCGTCATGCTCCGCAGGCGTGGATCGGCCAGCAACGGTTGACGACCTCGACTACTCCGTGCCTGGAAAAAACCGGCAATGGCTATCGTCTGGTGCCGCGTCCGATGTCGTTGCGGATCTTTGCCGTTGCCGATGCCGACGAAGCAGAGGGATATGCGGTGATGGCCGGCGGGCTGACCCGGATCAGCCAGACCTCGTCGCGCGGTTCAGCTCCTCATGACGCCACACCGCACGAAAAAGACAGCGGCGTCAAGGATACGTGGGTGCTGGCCTCCGGCCCGATCGCGCCGGTCAGCCTGCTGCAACCCGCGAGCGCACCGGTGACCTTGAAACGCGGCAGTGCCGATCTGCCGAGCCGGGTGGCGGACAATCTTTTCTGGCTTGGGCGGTATGCCGAGCGCAGTGAAAGCATCGCTCGGCTGGTCCGCGAAGGTTTGCGTCAACACGCCGACGGCACCGATACTCAATCGGTGATGCACCTGATCGACGAACTCGGACTGCGCCCTGATGAGTCAAAGCCCGACCATGCCTCGGCATTGCTGCTGCTGGCTCAGGATCCCAGCAACCCCGCCGCGATTCCGGCGGGCCTGGTGAATCTCAGACGGTCGGCTTTCGCGGTGCGTGACCGCCTGTCCAATGACACGTGGCGGATCATCAATCGGCTGGAGCGGGTGAGCGCCAACGAAGACGCAATCGCCCGCCTCGACCGTCTGCTGACCGAGCTCGCCGCCCTTTCTGGCATGGGCATGGAAAACACCACGCGTGGGCCGGCGTGGTGCTTTCTCGATCTTGGCCGACGCCTTGAACGCAGTCAGCACCTCGTCGAATTGCTGCGCACCCGCAACGGCGGCGCGGCCCTGCTCGACACCCTGCTCGCGGTGGCGGACAGTTCGATCACCTACCGCAACCGCTACCTGACGACCCTGCAGACCGCCGCCGTGGTCGACCTGCTGCTGATCGACAGCACCAATCCGCGCTCGGTCGCCTTTCAGCTCGCGCGCATCGTCGAACACCTTGAGCTGATTCCCGGCGAACGCTCACGGGTGCTGCCGACCGCAGCTCAGCGCATCGCCCGTCAACTGCATACGGCGATCGATCTCGCCAATCCCGAAGCCCTGTGCAGCTCTCCGCGGCGCGCCGAACTCGACGAGCTGCTCGCGCGGACCGCCGATGACCTAGTGCGGCTGTCAGAGGTGATCACCTCGCTCTACCTGAGCCACGCCGTGGCGACGGTATTCTAGGTTTATCATGCGCTACGCTTTGACCCACATCACCACCTATCATTACCAGGAGGCGGTCGCCGCGTCGCACAATCTGGTGCATCTCGGGCCGCGCGACCTGGCGCATCAACGGGTACTCGGGCATCATCTGCTGGTCTCACCTGAGCCCACCGTGTTCCATCGCAGCCGCGATTATTTCGGCAACCACGTGGCGACCATCACGGTGCAGACGCCGCATCGCGAGCTGGTGGTGACTGCGAGCTCAACCATCGAACGCACGGTTCCCGAAACTCCGAACCCACGCGCGACGCCGCCGTGGGAGGCCATCGCCGACTGCGTGCGGCGGGCTGAGCAGATGGAATTGCTGCCGGTGGTCGAATACGCTTATCCCTCGGCAATGGTGCCTGCTGACTCTGCGTTCAGTGAGTTCGCACGCGCGATCTTCACCCCGGAACGACCGATCCTCGAGGCCGCCGCCGCGCTCAGTCACCGGATCCATACCGAGTTCACCTACGACAGCGACGCCACCACCGTGACCACGCCAGTGCTTGAAGCCCTCGCCCGTCGACGCGGCGTTTGCCAGGATTTCACCCTCGTCCTCATCGGCGCTCTGCGGGCGCTGGGTTTGCCCGCGCGCTACGTCAGCGGCTATCTGGAAACCAGTCCGCCAGCGGGACGTGCCCGGTTGATCGGCTCAGACGCCTCGCATGCCTGGGCGCAGGTCTGGTGCGGCGACGATTGGGTCGACCTCGATCCGACCAACGACTGCTTGCCTGCAGAGCGCCATCTGACCCTGGGATTCGGCCGCGACTTCGCCGACGTCAGCCCCCTGCGGGGGATGATCCTCGGCGGCGGCGCCGCGACGGTCCGGGTGGCGGTGGACGTGGTGCGGATCTGACCTTTTATCCCATGTATCCACGGTATCCGCGGACCATCAGGCCGCGTTGCTGATTGCGGCTGCGTTCGACCGCCTTGCGGGCTTCCTGGCTTTCGGCTTCCTTGCGCGCAGCCGTGCTGGTCGCCCCGACCACCACGTAATCAGCGGCATCGCGGTACCGATTGATGAACACCGGGCGCGGCGCCGTGCTGAAGTTTTCCTTGCTGCCGTGGATCGTGTGCACGTGGAACAGGATCGCATCGCCCGCCTGACCGCAGATCGGCACGGCGCGTTCCCACGGCCAGATGTCAGCCGGCAGACCAAGATGAGAAAACGTGTCGACATGCGGAATCACGCCGCAGCGATGCGACCCGGGGATGACATGCAGCGCACCATTGGTGAGATCGGTGTCGACGACATAGGTCAACGCCGCCAGCGGGCCTTCGAGACGGTGCTCGAAATAGGCCGAGTCCTGATGCAGGTGCTTGGGATGGCCACCGACCGGCTCTTTGTAGAGCACCTGGCCATCCATGAACAACTCGACATCGGGACCGATCAGTGCCGCCGCCAGGTCGCACATCGTATCATCAACTGCGGCGCGAAAGATGTTGGCCGAGGTCTTATAGTCGCACTGCAGCACCATGAGTTGCTGTTCACGATGGTAATGCGGCGGCGCTGGCAGCAGCAACGTACCATCCGGAGTCAGCCAGCCTTCGTTGCATTTTTTCGCCTGCGGAATCAAGCTGATCGCCTGCGCCGCAGCTCGTTCGATGTCCCGGCGGACCCCGGCCATCGTAGATTTGTACAACCCGCGGATGATCAGAGCACCATGTTTACGATAGATGGCGGCGGCGCGCTCCGAGTCCAAATCCGCGGCGTGGACTTCCAGCTCAGCGACGGTGACCGTCGGCAGGCGCGGTATATCTTCGGGAAGCAGATCGACTGGAGTGGCTGTTTTTAGCGTGGTGTGCATACCTGCATGGTATGCACCAACCCTCGACCATGCCCATGGACGCTTCCGGCATGGTTGTATCCTTTTCCGGCATGACCCCGCTCACCGCCGATGACGCGCTGCACCTGCGGGTGCTCGCTGCCGAGACGGTGACGATCGATCGGACGTGGGACGCCCGCGATGTGCGCTCGCCCTATTGGCGATTTTATGCCAATGATCGCGATGGTGCCGAACTGCTGCTGGGCGGAGGCAAACGCTACGCATTGACCGCCGGCCAGGTGCATTTCGTCCCGGCGTGGGTGCGCTTCAGCTGCCGCAATGTTGAGCCGTTGGCGCATCTATATGCCCACGTCGAACTCGTCGGAATTCCCGGCGCGGTGGTTCGTGATGTGTTCCCGCGGCCCTTGGCGGTGGCCCTGGATCCACCGCTGCGCGCGGCCTGCGCCCGCCTGCGCGCGCAGATGGCCGATCACGCACTCGCTCCGGCGGCAAAGCTGTGCCACGTCAAATCCGTGATTTACGAAGCCCTAGGCCGGCTGTTCGCGGCGTTGCCGCCGGATCGCTCGCAACGCTGCCTCGAGCTGCGTGGAATCAGCGCGGTGGTTGCTCCGGCTTTGACGATGATCGAAGACCGCTTCAACGAGACGTTGAGCAATCCGCTCTTGGCTCACGCCTGCGGCTTGAGCGCTGACCATTTCATCCGCTGTTTCCGCACCGCGGTCGGCCAGACGCCCACCCAATACGTGCTTGAACGCCGCTTGGCCGCCGCTGCGCAGCGGTTGCTCTTTTCTACCGAATCCATCGACGCGATCGCCACCGACTGCGGCTTTGGCGACCGCTATTATTTCACCCGCGCGTTCCGCCAGCGCATGGGCCTGCCGCCGGCCGCATTCCGTGCCCGCGGCCATGTTTGAACTCTGCTAAGAAGTCGATTTACCAATCCCAGGTCAGCGTGCCGCCAAGCTGCGTCCCGCCGGCATCCAAATCACGCTCAATCACCGTCAGCCCGGCGTAGGTGTAGCGCACCGCCAACCCCATTTGAATCACCCCGACCTCGGATCGGACACCCAACTCGGTCCACCATGAAACCGTCTGCGCCTGGCCGTGTCGCTCGCTGAGATCCGATAAAGCGAATTGGCGGAAAATAGTCTTCGCCGGTGTGTCGGTGACCTTGGCGTGCACCCAGCCCGCCCCACCGGCTCCGGCAACGCGCAGCCATCGCCAGGCCCACTCATGCCCAACCCCGAGGGCGAGTTCGTCGATCGCCACATCGACCACGCCGCGGGCCTCGAATTCGCGATAGCTGCCGAGGAACCCAAGATTGAGATCATACTCGCCGGTGTCCGCGTATTCGCCACCGCCGCTGGCATGATAATAGCCGACGACCGGGCGGACCCACCACGACGTCGCTCCGAGGGCGGCCTGAGCACCGACCTGGAAGATAGGACCAAGATCACGCCACGCCGGACCACTGATCGCCCGCACTCCGGCAAAACCGCTGATCGTTCCGCTGGTCAGGATGACGGGCACCGGTGCGGTTCGCGGAACCCACGAAAAGGTCGGCTCTTTTTCGACTTGGCCTGTAGTGGAACCGGCCAAAGCGATGGGTTGATCTTCAACCCCCCGGAGATCGTGGTGAGAAACGACCGGAAAGCCAAAAATAACGCTAAAAATCAGCGTTGGACAACGCATAGACCGACAACCATACGATTGGCGATCCGCTAAGCCAGCCGCTGAGGCGAACCGGGGACCCGCGAAATCGGTTAAAACCGGGGCGATCACGTTGACTTGCACGCCTCGGCAGTAGCGTGCTGCACCTTCGTCTTTGACCCCCGCGGATGGTCCGCAGGTTTCACGTGACGTGTACCAGGCCAGATGACCACCAGGGTCACCGGCCCCTGCCCCGAATAACATCCTCCTGAATTTCAGGACGATGTGCCCATACCATGAAATTCCCCGAACAAATCAATGTCGTTGACGACATTCTCCTCGCCAGCGAACTCGAAGCCATTCTCGGCACCGAATACGAAAAGTTCCTGGTCGCCAGCCTCGATACGAGCAAAAACGCCTTCGAGCCTCGCACCATCGTAACCGGCTTCGTTGTCGGTCACCATAACGACGACGTAGTCATCGACATCGGCTACAAGTCCGAAGGCGTCGTCCCTGGCGAAGAGTTCATGGCGGGCGACACCTCCATCGGCTCGAAGGTCCAGGTCATGATCGTCGAGGTCAAGCCGACCGGCGACCTCGTCCTGTCCAAGCGCCAGGCGGATCTCCAGATCGGCTGGAACCAGGTTCTCGGCAGCAACAAAGAAGGCGATCGCGTCAAAGGTCGCGTCGTGCGCAAGATCAAGGGCGGCCTGCTGGTCGACATCGGCGTGCCGGTGTTCCTGCCTGCTTCCCAGGTCGACCTGCGCCGTGCGCCGGATGTCGGCGAATACATCGGCCAAGAAATCGAAGCCGAAATCATCAAGATCGACATCGAGCGCAAGAACATCGTCGTCTCGCGCCGCAAGGTGCTTGAAGAAGAGCGCAAGAAGAACCGCGAGAACCTGGTCAAGGAACTCCATGTCGGCGACCTCCGCGAAGGTCAGGTCAAGAATATCACCGACTTCGGTGCGTTCATCGACCTCGGCGGTCTCGACGGCTTGCTGCACATCACCGACATGTCGTGGGGCCGCGTCTCGCATCCCTCGGAAGTCGTGCACATCGGCCAGAAGATCGAAGTCGTGGTCCTCGACTACGATGCCGAACGCAACCGCATCAGCCTCGGCCTCAAGCAGAAGACCCGCAACCCGTGGGAAGATATCGGCGAGCGCTACCCAATCGGTTCGAACCATGGCGGCGAAGTCGTCAACCTGATGACCTACGGCGCGTTCGTTCGTCTCGAAGACGGCATCGAAGGCCTCGTCCACGTCAGCGAAATGTCCTGGACCCGTCAGGTCGCTCATCCGAACGAAGTGGTCAAGGTCGGCGACAAAGTGCGCGTGATGATCCTCGAGATCGATCACGAGAAGCAGGAAATCTCGCTCGGCATGAAGCAGGCCGAATCGAATCCTTGGGAAACCATCAAGGATCGCTTCCCGGTCGGCGCCAAGGTCACCGGTACGGTCAAGAACCTCACCAACTATGGTGCGTTCGTCGAGATCGAGCCCGGCATCGAAGGCCTGCTGCATGTCAACGACATCAGCTGGACCAAGAAGCTCACGCACCCAGCCCCTGAGATCAACAAAGATCAGGTCGTTGATTGCGTGATCCTCGAGATCGACCGCGAACGTCAGCGCATCAGCCTCGGAATGAAGCAGCTGTCTGCCGACCCCTGGACCGACGAAATCCCGAACAAGCTGAAGAAGGGCACCATCCTTGATGGCAAGGTCACCAAAGTGACCAACTTTGGCGTGTTCGTCGAAATCCTCGACGGCCTCGAAGGCCTGCTGCACGTCAGCGAGCTGGGCGACAAGACGGTCGAAGAGCTGCCCGTCGGCGAAGCGATAAAGGTCAAGGTCCTCAACGTCGAGGCCGAGACGCGCAAAATCGGTCTGACCATGAAGACCGCCTGAATCATTCCTGATTCGGTGTAAACAATAAGCCCCCCAGGCACCTTGCCTGGGGGGCTTATTTTATCCTGAAAAGCGCAGTTGCGGCCCATCTGCGGGTTTTACGTAATGTGATTATCAACCCGACATGCCCACACTCTGAATCAGGCCTCACATAAGAGTAAGTGGTGGCTTTAACGCTGATTGTTTGGGGCAAGCATTTTAGGGTTAGGGGACTGTGCCCCACCTTGGCACCCTCCACGCTCTCTTCTTCCTCACCTTCCTGCCAATTCTTCCCTCTCTGCGATCTCTGCGACCTCCTGTTCAATCTCAAATTCCTCGAAGAATCATTTTGACGCCACTTGCAGACCCAGCGTACGCTGACGGATTGCGCTGGCCTCGTCTTTCAATTCGATCGGTAGATCCACCGTGAAGAGGGTTCCCTCGCTGCTGCTTTCCAGGCGCACGTCACCGCCGAGAACCTCGGCCAGGTGTTTGACAATCGCCAAGCCGAGTCCGGTACCGCCGATCGCGCGGTTGCGATGCGGGTCAACCCGATAAAAGCGCTCAAAAACCCGCGCATGGTGTTCGGGGGGAATACCGTGGCCGGTATCTTGCACCGATATTTGCAGGCGCTGGCCACGAACGTCGAGACGAACATGGACATGGCCGTCAGAACGATTGTAGCGGACCGCATTTGACACCAGATTGCCAATCAGTTGGCGCACTAGCTCGGGATCGCATTGTCCAGGGCAGTGTTCAGGACCTTCGTAATGCAACGTCACCGGTTTAGCCAAGGCAGCTGCGCGATGATCGTCGAGCACGGTGCGCGCAAGTTGCGCCCAATCGACCGGTTCGGTGCGCACCAGCCAGGCCCCATGTTCGAGTCTGGACAACGTCAGCACATCACGCACCAGATCGAGCAACCGACTACCGTGACGCACAATGCCCTCGACCATCTGCTTGGCGACGACCGGCGATTCCAAAGCTCCATCCAGCAAGGTGTCACCATAACCGATGATCGCCGTCAGTGGCGTCTTCAATTCATGACTGACCGCCGAGAGGAAATCGCGACGCGCAGACTCGGCGCGGACAAGCTCGGTCCGGTCATGCAGGACAACCACCGTGATCCCCTCGCCCGCAGGCGCGACGGCAGCCTGCAGATGTCGCCGACGGTGTTCGAAGCGGAGTGATCCGAACTCGACTTCCTGCTCTTCGTGAAGGCCGACAATCGCTAGGCCGATCAGATCCGCGGATAAAAAGCGATAATACGGCTGGCCGAGAACATCCGCCCCGCCAGCCGCGTATTGGCGATATGCTGCATTAGCGTAGACAACTCGATCAAGCTGATCGATACAAGCCACACCCTCGGCAAGGGATCCCAAGGCTCCGTCGAGCAATTGTCGTTGGGCGATCACCCGTTCCTGACTGTCACGCAAACGACTCCCGAGATTGTTCAATTCATGACCGAGACGGGCAAATGCATCCGCCCCGACCAATTGCGCCCGCCGTCCGAAATCCCCGGCTCCGAATGCGCGACTGACCTCGACCAGATCGGATACCCGCTCACGACTGCGCCACGTATAGATGAGCAGTGCCAAACCTCCACCGAGTACAACCACGCCGGTCGACAGGATGACCGGCAGGCTCAAGCGCTGGACCAATCCATTCTCAACGGTTAAAGGTGCCGCTATTCTCACAATCCGGCCATCGGGCAGCAATTTACCTGCATACAGATAATCTCGATGGGTGGTGTCGCTGATCCGCCGGCTGATCGCAAATCCATCACGTCGTGCGAGTTGGACTTCGGGCCGTGAATTGTGATTGGTCATCCCCTGTGGATCCGCCGAACTATCGTACAACACCCGACCCTCACTATCGATCAGGGTCAATCGACGATCACCGGCAAGCTTGGCTTCGGGCAGACGTCCACCGACTTCAACCACCAATCCGACCAAGTCGCATTCAACGCGCAGCTGAGACGTGAGACCGCGTTCGATTTCGCTAGAAACCATTCGGTATTGATAGGCCAACGTCAATCCCGCCACAGCCAGCAGAATCAGACCGGCGGAAATCAACCAGCCGATTCCGGATGACATAAAGCGCATGATCAGGAGTTAACGCCCGGCATGGATGAGAAAAGCGCCGGCACTCCGACTCCTATGAGTCTGTCGGAGATAGTCAGCCGGAAATAGTCAGCCGGAAATACTCATCCGGGTTCGCGGACACCCAATTCACTGAAACGATAGCCGACCCCGCGCACTGTTTCGATGAAATGATCGTAGGGCTCGATCTTACGCCTGAGATTACGGATGTGCACATCGATGGTCCGATCGGTGACGATGCTTTCGCCATCGCCGATTCGGTCGAGCAGACCGTATCGCTCATAGGCAATGCCCGCATGCGAGGCCAGATAATGCACCAGCTTGAACTCGGTCAGGGTAAGCTGCACCACCTGATCGTCGATCAGCACCCGGTGGCGCACCGGGTCGATGACCAGGCCTTGGAATTGCAGACGACGACGTTCGGCGTCACCGGTCTCTTCACGTGAGCGCAGCAGGCGAACCTTGATGCGCGCCATCAATTCCTTGATTCTAAATGGCTTTGCCACGTAGTCATCGGCACCTAGGCCCAGTCCGATGACCACATCGCTCTCTTCGCCTTTGGCCGTGAGCATGATCACCGGGATTCCCGCGAGACTTGGGTCAGCCCGGATCACCCGGCAGACTTCAAGCCCGTCGCGATCAGGCAGCATCAGATCGAGGAGAACCAGATCGATCGTGCTGCGCCGCAATTCATGCAAGCCGTCATTGCCATTTGCCGCCACCAGGACGTGGTGTCCGTCCTTCTCCAGATTGAAGCGCAGGACGGTCTGAATGTCGGGTTCGTCTTCGATAATAAGAATTCGTGACATGGCGCGGGCGATCACCGAAGGTCTTCGTGGTGGTGCCGGATCATCTGGCCTTTGTGAACGTACACCGACTCTTCGGCAATCGCCACGGCAATGTCACCGATGTGCTCAAGATGCGCAACCGCGCGCAGGAGATGGGTATACTCGCGGATTTTTTCAGGCGTCCGGGCCATGCTGGCCTGAATCGACTCGTAACACAGTTTGGTCAGGTCGTCGGAATGGTCTTCTTGCGTTATCACGGTTTTGGCAAGTTCGGTATTCGAGCTGACAAAGGCTTCGAGACAGCCATGGATCATCTCCTTTACAAGCCGAGCTAACTCTTCGAGATGCTTCGGATTCTCGACCGGACTGTGCTTGGCAATCCAGGTCGCACGTTTGGCGATACTCTCGCACAGATCGCCGATCTGCTCCAGATCCGAACAGATGTGCAGAGCCGAGATCAGCAGTCTCAAATCGCTGATCATCGGATGCTGCAGGGCCATGATCCGGTGGGCCCGCTCCTCGATCGCGGTGTCCATCGAATCCAGACGCTCTTCCAGCACGCGCGCCTCTTCACGCGCATCGACTCGTGGAATGAGGATCGCATCGACTGCCGCGGAGAGCGACTGTTCGACCAGGTTGCCCATGCCGACGAGCGAGCGTTTCAGCTCAGCGATTTCGATTTCAAAATGACGGATGTTATTCATCGCAGGTGCCTCAACCGAACCGGCCGGTGATGTAGTCCTCAGTCTGCTTGAGACTGGGGTTGGTAAAGATCTTCAGAGTCGTGTCGAATTCGATCAGCTTACCGAGGTAGAAGAACGCGGTCAGGTCGCTGACTCGAGCGGCCTGTTGCATATTATGAGTCACGATCACTACCGTGAACTCCTTCTTCAGTTCTAGAATCAGCTCCTCGATCTTGCCGGTGGCGATCGGATCGAGGGCCGAACACGGCTCATCCATCAGCAACACCTCGGGTTTAACGGCAATAGCCCGCGCAATGCACAGACGCTGTTGTTGACCACCCGACAACCCCAGGGCGCTGGCCGAAAGCCGATCCTTCACTTCTTCCCATAGGGCCGAGCTGCGCAACGCGTGCTCACAAGCGGCATCCAGGGTCGCGCGATCATTGACTCCGGCGACACGCAGGCCGTAGACCACATTCTCATAGATGCTTTTGGGAAACGGATTCGATTTTTGGAATACCATGCCGACCCGTTTGCGCAGCGAGGTCACCTCGAGATGCGGATGGTAGATCGTATCGTTTCCGATGGTGATATCACCTTGATGATGCTGGCCATCAACCAGGTCATTCATCCGTTTGATATTACGCAGCAGGGTCGACTTGCCGCAACCCGAAGGTCCGATGAACGCGGTGACCTGCTTCTCGGGCATCTCCATATTGACCTTGAACAAGGTCTGATGCGTCCCGTACCAGAAATCGAAATCCTTGACGCTGATGTAGCCCTTTTCCGGCTTCATCGCCTCGACGGAGCCGGCGGTCTGGGGGAGCGAGGTGATGGCTGACATGAGATGGCTTTCCGTTGTCTTCTTTGTTCGATTCAAAAAGCGCTGGTCTTGAATTTCTTGCGCAGACGTTCGCGCAAGAGGATCGCCGACAAGTTCATCACCAACACCAGCAGGATCAGGAAGAGCGTGGTGGCGAACACAGCCGGACGTGCGGCCTCTGAATCCGGCGATTGAAAGGCAAGGTCGTAAATGTGGAAACCAAGATGCATGAACTTCTGATCAAGATGGACAAAGGGATATTCGGTATTCAGCGGCAGCGTCGGCGCGAGCTTCACCACCCCGACCAGCATCAATGGCGCGACTTCACCGGCCCCACGGGCCATGGCAAGGATCGTTCCGGTAAGGATTCCGGGGACCGACGCGGGAAGAACGATGCGTTGGATCGTCTGCCATTTCGACGCACCCATCGCCAAGCTGGCCTCCTTCATCCCGCGGGGCACCGAGGCAATCGACTCTTCGGTGGCCACGATCACTACCGGAACGGTCATCAGTGACAGGGTTGCGGCTGACCACAAGATTCCCCCGGTGCCGAATGTCGGGGTCGGGAGACTATCACCAAAGAACAGTCGATCGATCGAACCGCCGCAGAAGTAGACAAAGAATCCTAGCCCGAAGACCCCGAACACGATCGAAGGAACACCCGCAAGATTGTTCACCGCGATGCGCACCCCGCGCACCAGCGGTCCCTGTTTGGCATATTCACGAAGATAGATGGCGGCGAGAACCCCGATCGGCACCACCCCGACGGACATCAGCAAAGTCATCGCGAAGGTTCCGAAAATCGCCGGGAAGATCCCACCTTCAGTGTTGGCTTCTCGTGGATTGTCACTGACGAAGTTCCACATTCGGTGGAAAAAGAATCCGATCCGGCTTAGCAGGCCCATCCGATTGGGCTGGAAGACCTCGACAATCTTGCCCAGGAGGATGTCCTTGCTCTCACCCGAGGCCAGGCGAATGCTTAATTTGTGTTCGTTTTGCTTCGCACGCAGAACACCAGCTTGTTTGGCTAATTCCTGATATTCACTTTTTAGTTTGGCAATGTCCGCGTCGAGAACACCCTGCTCGCCTGCGGGAATTTTCTTACGTTCATTTTCGAGCCGTTTAATTTTTTGAGCGTTGGCGCCGATCTTACCTTTTTCTAGAGACTTGATCACGTCCCAACGGTCGTTGGTCTCACTGATCAGACGATTGAGTTCAGATGGGAAGCGGGAGTCCTCAGCGGGAATACTTTCGATTTTCTTATCGGCACCACGCAGTTTGAGGGCGACCGGATAACCAACGGCGTTGCCATATTCCAACCGCTCGACCTCGATGAGGTCAAGCGGTTGACTCTCGGCGATGATGGTTGCGGCATCGATAAAACGGAATGCGTTCTTATAGACATCCTTATTTCCAGTGAAGATATGGACCTCTGAAACTACCGGCTTTCCCGGCTCATTTGTGAGCAGTTCACGACGGCTGACCAACTCGCCAGCGATCGTGGTGGTTTGGGTCCCGACCCTGACCGTGAACTCGGTGATTCGCTTCGGCCAGAAGACCGCGAGGCCATTGGAAACGATGACCCACAGCAGAAAGGCAGCGAGGGTCAACGCCAAGGCGAGGCCCATGCCGGTGAGCCAGACCTGGGCCTCGCCTCGGATCTTGGCCTGTTTCGGCAATCCAGAACGCCCTGGCGTACTGGATTCGGTACGAGGAGGCAGAGCGGTGCTCATACGGTTTTGTATTTCTCACGCAGCCGTGCGCGCAGGATCTCGGCCAAGGTATTGACCGCAAAAGTGAAAATGAACAGCAACAGGGCACCAAGGAATAGTGCTCGATACAAGGTACTGCCGTGAGGAGCTTCTGGTAATTCCACTGCGATATTTGCCGACAACGTCCGCATTCCGTTGAAGATGTTCAAATCGATGATCCCGGTGTTGCCGGTGGCCATCACCACGATCATGGTCTCACCGATGGCTCTGCCCAAACCAATCATCAGGGCACTAAAAATCCCTGCTGAGGCGGTCGGAACAACCACTTTGATCGCGGTCTGCCAGCGGCTCGCGCCAAGTGCCAAAGATGCAGAACGCAAATTGGATGGGACATTCGACAAGGCATCTTCAGCAATGGTGAAGATGATCGGGATCACCGCGAAACCCATCATCACCCCGACGACGAGACTGTTGCGCTGTTCGTAAGGCAACCCGGTGATGGCCGTCCACCACCGGCGAAAATCGGCGATGACTGACCCATCATCCAGTTTTACGGTGAAGATGCCGCGTTCGAGAGCAGGTCCGAGATCCCACGCTATTATAGAAACGATCAGCAGCATTGGGATCAAAACCATGAATTCCCACCCTTGCGGAATCTTTGAGCGCACTGCTGGTGAGAATTTCGACCAGCCGAAACCCATGAGGCAGGCAAAAGTGGGCACGGTGAGAATGATCAAAAACACAGATGGGAATCGACTTTCGATCAACGGCGCTAGCCACAGGGCGGCAAGAAATCCAAGTACGACCGAGGGCAACGAAGCCATCACTTCGACCGTCGGTTTGACTACTGACTTAAATCTCGGGTGCATGAATTCGGCTGTGTAGATCGCGGCAAACAGCGCGACCGGGACCGCGAACAACAATGCGTAAAAGGTGGCCTTGAAGGTCCCGAAGATCAGATTGATCATCGATAGTTTGGGCTCGAAGTCATCGGTCCCGCCGGTGGACTGCCATTCGTATTTCGCTTCGGCAAATCCTTCATACCAGACTTTTCCGAAAAACGCAGTCCATCCCGATTCCGGATGCGGATCATCAAGGGTGAAAAAACGAAGACGATTATCATCGCCCAAAAAGGTCATTCGCGTGTATTTCGAATTAATCACACCCAGGGCCGGACTGAAAGACAGATCCTCCTCCCACCGGGTCGAGGCGCTGGTGCCGTAACGCAAACTCGCATGATGCCCTGTTCCCACCAAGAATGCCTTGTTGCGTACACTGATCGCGCCGTACCGCGCACCGGCTGGCAGCGGTTCGAATTCCTTGGTCAATCCGAAGCGCCTGGCACTATCCCCAGGGTGGATGTAGAGGCTGAATTGGCGATTGATGCCTTCGGGATTGGTCATCACCAAAGATACATCACCGAGCAGAAAGAATGCGCTGCTGACGCGCTGATCCTTGGCATCGGCAAAGGGACGAAATACTTGGCGGGCAGAGAACTGATCCCCCTTTCGGAATAGATAGGTGACATCACCCTGTTGCGAAATCACCAAAATCGCATCTAGATGATCCTCGACGAGCACCTGCGCCGGGGTGCCGGTCAAAAGGTTGGTCAGATCCACCACCGCACTGTCAACTTGGCCATATTGCACCTTGAGGTGCCGACCACCAGACTGTTCGACGATTGCAGCAACCAACCGTCGATCATCATGATCAACCCAGCCGGCTGAAGTCACTACCGCATCCTTATCGGCGACCTGCAACGCTTCCCCAATATTGGTGGTCGATACGACAGTCCTTACTTTGTCTGCAACTACTGCCTTTGAATTGATCGTGACCGGAATGACGGCACCGGTGGGGGTCCCGATGGTCAATCTCTGATGTTTGATGTCATAGGATGAGGCCGTCACCCGTCGACCAGCAGTGACATTGCCTCCATCCGTCGGAGCGCTTCCGCCGCCAAATATGATTTTTCCATCACTCGCGAGGATGAAAGGATTGTCACCCCATTCATCATTGCCCAGAGCCACCGGTAAGGACCCCTCAGCCAACAATGGCCCAATATCCCGCTCGGCATGGGCCGCCACGGGTTCCACCTGGGCACTGCGGAACAATGGCAGGACTTGCAAGATGATGAACACGCAGATCGCGAAAACGGCGAGAATGATGCCGATGCCTCCGATCCTGATGAAACTGGTCATGAACCGGTCGACCAGCAACGTCATGCGCGGCGTGACGAAGCGATCATGGTCCACGTGTGACTGCGCTTGTGGCAGTTCAGGCGGGGCCGAAGAGGAATCAGACACAGAGCCTCAAGGGAATCGGCGTGGACGCACCCGGTTGCCGACGCCCATGCGCCGGCAACCGGGTGGGGTAAAGTTATTTCGTCAGTTCGTCGAGCGAGGCGGTAACCGCGGCAAGCGGCAGCGGATAATACCCGTCCTTAACCACGATGTCCTGGCCATCCTTGGAGAGTACGAATTTGAGGAATTCGAGAGTTAACTTATCCATCGCCTTTCCCGGCGCTTTGTTCACGTACACATAGAGGAAACGCGACAAGGGATAACTATTGTTCAGACAGTTGGCGTAGGTTCCTTCAACCAGCTTGTCTGCAGTTTCACCCAGGGGCAGCGCCTTGACACCGGCGGTGAGGTAGCCGTGACCACTATAGCCAACCGCGGCAAGATCCGAACTCACGCCTTGAACCACGCCTGACGAACCCGGCTGCTCTTTCACCGACGACTTGTAATCGCCCTTTTTCAATGCGACTTCCTTGAAGTAGCCGTAGGTGCCCGAAGCACTGTTGCGACCATACAGGCTGACCGGCTTACTTGCCCAGGCACCAGGCAGGCCGATGTCACCCCAACTGTCGATGTCCTTGCCACCTTGTTTGAACGTAGAGGAGAACAGGCCGTCGACCTGCGCCATAGTCAGACCAGTGAGCGGGTTGTCCTTGTGAACAAATACCGCCAGGGCGTCGATGCAGACTTTGACCTGGAGCGGCTTGTATCCAAATTTCTTTTCGAAGGCGTCTACTTCATCTTTCTTCATCTCACGGCTCATCGGCCCGAGCTGGGCAGTGCCTTCGATCAAGGCCGGCGGCGCGGTAGTCGATCCTTTGCCCTCGATCTGGACGTTGACATTGGGATAGGCGGTAGCGAATCCTTCGGCCCAGAACGTCATCAGGTTGTTGAGGGTGTCCGATCCGATCGAGTTCAGATTGCCATCGATGCCATCCACATTGGTATAAGCAGGCATCTTGGGGTCGATCTCGACCTCGCTGGCGAACGTTGCCGAAGCGCACAGGCCAGTGGAGAAGAATACGGCGCCAGCAACTGCGAGAGCGCGAAAGGACGCGACGAGCGACGGAGCAGACATAGGACGGTTCCTGAGGGGTTGATGCTCAAGAGCGTCGTCTCATATGTTAAGATTAAGTGAAATACCGGCCAGGGTTGGGCCGCTGATTTCTGCCGGGTGATGACGGTCGCCTCGTTAGCCGCCAAAGCAGAATTCGAGAGCCAACAGGGCCAGCGAGGCGATCCCCGCGCTGGCCGGCAGGGTTAAGACCCAGGCCACCAGGATGTTCGAAACGACCCCCCAGCGCACGCCACTGACCCGTTTGCCTGCCCCGACGCCCAGGACGCAGGCGCTGATGCAATGAGTGGTCGACACCGGCAGGCCGTAATGGCCCGTGACCAGCAAGGTTACGGTTCCCGAAGCTTGAGCGGCAAAGCCCTGGAGCGGGTCGATCTTGGTCACCTTGGAACCCATGGTCTTGATGATCCGTTTGCCGCCGGCCATCGTCCCCAGGCCGATCGCGGTGGCGCAGGCGACCTTGACCCACAGCGGCACATTGCCGTGTTCATTGGGCAGGAACCACGTCGGAAGGCTCACCCCGGCGGCGGGGGCGGCTTGATATGCCACCAGGGCGATGGTGATGATACCCATGACTTTTTGCGCATCGTTGAGGCCATGCGAATACGAAAAAGTGCATGCTGACACGATCTGCCACAGTCGCGCCTGACGATAGACCGCGCTCGGTCGCCTCCGCCGCACGAGCCAGGTCAAGCTTATCAGGGCGAACAAGGCAACGGTGAATCCTACCAATGGCGACAACACCAACGGGATCAGCACCTTGGCCACCAGGGCCGACCATTTGAACGCCGCGATCCCTGCATGGGTCACCACTGCGCCCGCGAGACCGCCGATCAGGGCGTGCGAGGAACTCGATGGAATGCCAAACCACCACGTGATGAGATTCCAGGCGCTTGCCCCGATCAAGGCGGCTAGCACCACCAATTGCGACACCGAGGCCGGGCTTTCGACCAATCCCCGGGCTATCGTCTTGGCGACTTCTTCACCGCCC
>JANYGY010000038.1 GCA_025362255.1 Planctomycetales bacterium | reverse complement strand
GAAGCGTCGACCGTGGCATGGGCGGCCCGCCCATGCGTGGCAATGAACAGGTAACGGAGGAAAGACAAACAGCCCATGGGCGAGCCGCCCATGCCACGTTTAGGCAGGCGAATAGCGAAGCGTCGACCGTGGCATGGGCGGCCCGCCCATGCGTGGTAATTTGAAGGAAAATATAAAAGAGAAGCCGTGGACTGAGAGGTGGGAAGGCTTGGGGCGCGAGCCGCGTGTCTCGGAATATTCAAAATCTGTTTCCAAAACTCCTCATCTCCGCGCACTCCTGTTCGTCGAGTCCTTTTAAACATGAGGTCAGCGGATCGCCGTGAGTCGGTAGTGGTGTGGCTCGGGCCTCCGGTACGGTTCCGAGCGCACCAGCCATGAATGCTCATTTGACTTCGCCCGCGGTGCTCCGCCTTGCTACGCTGAGCGGGTTTCTCGCTCTGGCGTTGCCGCTCGCGGCGGGCGCGGGGGTCAACTGGGCGATGCAGTTCACCAACCGGTTGTTTCTGTCGTGGTACAATCCCGACTCCTTGGCCGCGAGTCTGCCGGCGGGTTTGCTGGTCTACATGATCCAAGTGGTTTTCACCTCGAGCGTGGGCTACGTCGGCGCGTTCGCCGCGCAGCACGTTGGCGCGAACGAGCCCGAAGAAGCGGGCGCCATGGCGTGGCCGATGATCTGGGTGGCGCTTGCGGCTGGGGCTTTGGGCTTGGCTTTGGTGCCATTTCGCCACGTGATTTTCGGGGTTTTTGGAGCCGACGCCGCCGTTACCGCCAAGATGTCCGTGCTCGGTGGGTGGTATCTCGCTGAGACGTTGCCGGCGGTGTTGTTCGCCGGTTGGTGCGGGTGGTTCGGCGGCCTGGGCCGCACCGGCTTGGTGTTGCGCCTGAGCGGCGGCGTCTGCGTCTTGTCCGTATTGTTGAATTGGTGGCTGATCTTTGGGGGCCTGGGCGTGCCTGACCTGGGGATGCACGGCGCGGGGCTGGCGACGTTGCTGGCCACGTCGAGCGGCTGTTTGGCCGCCGGGGGATTCTTTTTCAGACCGCAGGCCAGAGAGCGCTTCGGCACTTGGCGGCAACGGAATTGCCATGCTGCCAGATGGTGGCGTTTCGCCCGGACGGCCTTGCCGCGCGGCATCACCGAAGCGTTGGAGATGGTGGCATTCGTGATCTTCACCGCCGCAGTGGCGCACCTCGGCAGCGATGCGTTGGCGGCGAACAATCTGGTGCTGTCGCTCTATCTGGTGGGGGTGATTCCGCTGATGGGGCTAGGTCAGGGCGTGACCATCGCGGTTGGCCAAGCCATCGGCGCGGGACGGAGCGACATCGCACGCCGCATCACCCGTCTCGGTATCCTGCTGGCATTCAGCGTGCTGATTCCTGCGGCGATCGTCTTTGTCAGCGTGCCGCACCTGCTGATCCAGCCGTTTGCGGCGATCGACGCGGCGGATCCCGTCGCCAGCGCCGCGCACTGGGCACGCATCCGTGACCTGGCGATGCCGTTGCTGCTGATCTGCGCGATGATGTTCATCGGGGATGGGTTGCAGATCATTCTGAGATTCGCGGTGCAAGGCGCTGGCGATACCAGATGGCCGCTGGTGGCGCTGACGATCGCCTCTTTAGGCATTCTCGGCGGGCCGGCGTATGCGTTATCGTGGTGGGTGCCGCCGGCCACCTGGCAGCGCTGGGGGCTGTCGCCACTCACCGGCTGCTGGCTCGTCTTCGCCGCTTATTTGTGGATCGTCGCCGGCCTGATGGCGTGGCGTTATCGCTATGGCCCATGGAGTCGGATGACCCTGCGCCACGCGCCCACTTAAAATCGCCCAGCGAAAAGTCCGATAGGTTCAGTGCGTTTCAGCGTCGGCTTGGGCGACCAAGACGACTTGGCCATCGAGCAGCCGCACAACGGTGCGTCCGGCCCAGGGCTCGGCCTGTTCTTGGCGTACCAGGGTTCCGGCGGGGAGTGGCCTCACCGGCGCCCCGGTGGAGTCGAGGGCCTGGGTGTCGTGAACCACCGTGGCCCACGGCACCTCAGCGTCGCGCAGAGCGGCGAACACCCCCGGAGCAGCGAGCAGCGCGACGCCGGCGCCGACGATGAACAGGCCTTTTCTACGCCACCGGATGGCGCCGAAGCCGATCAAGCTGCCGGCGACCGCGAACAGCACCACGCCGGCCCAGCCGCTGCCGGGAATGCCCAGCGGACCGGCGCGTTCGACCCACGTTGCGGGCAGCGGAACATCGAGCGCCCGCAGCGCATCGCGGGGTTCCGCGGCGGCGGGATTGCGCCGATGGGCGGTGACCAGGCATGAGACCGCTTGGCCTTTATCGCCGGCGGCGGCAGCAGCGAGGCCCGCATCATACCACGCATCCCAACGATCGGTGGTCTTGGCCCGGCCGAGCAGCAGGTCGAGCGATTCGGCAGGGCGACCTTGGCTCCACGGGCCATAGAGGTCGGCGGGCAGGCCGTGCTCATGCACGCTGGGTTCGAGGGGATCGGTGCCCGCCGACAAGCCGGTGACCATCGCGAGCAAGAACGCGACCGCGAGCGCAGGCAAGGCAGCCAAGGCAGCCATCTTGAAATCAGTCATCGGAGATTCTCCAGTTCGCGCAGCCAGTGAGTTGGATCAGTGAGGGCCTGACCGCCGAATCGGGCGCGGTCGATGGCTTCATCAAGAGCCTTTGCCGCCGCCTGCTCAGATGCAGTAGTCAGTGCCGGGCGTAAAGACGCAAGCGCAAGTGAGGCGGCAGGAAGATCTCCGACGGCCAGGGCGCGGGTCAAAGCGAGCCCGCGGTTCGCCGCCGGCCGCCGTAAAAGCAGCAGCCGCAGGCCCGCCAGCAGCCCACCGGCAGCCAGGCAGGCGCCGCCGACCAGCAGCGGCAGATGCGGTGACGGAGGCTGTTTGGCGATCCCGCGCAAGGGCGCGGCCAGGCGTCCTTGATGAGGCATTCCCGCGGGTTGAGCCGGGCTCGCGGAGGTGTCCGGTGGGGCGGTGCCAGGTGGTGGAACCGGCGCGGTGATCGTCAGTTCGCGGGTGCGTCCGGGGACCACGGTCAGGGTCACTGCCTTGCTCTCGGCGCGGCGATAGATCCGCGTCTCGGGATCGAAATACGGAATCGATACCGCGGGAATGACGACCTCGCCCGCCGCACTGGGCACCAAATCCCAGCGAAAAATCCGGGAGTTGCGGTCAGCCGATTTGCCATCGTCCTTGGGATACGCCTGCACTCCGGCGGGCAGGGCGAGGGCCGGTGCCTTGAGCAGATCGACCTGACGGCCGGCGACGGTCATGCGCAGCTCGACGCCTTCGCCGGTGCTGATGTGGGGCCGATCGAGTTCGGCGGTGAAGGCCAGCGGTCCGATCAGGCCGGTGAAATCGTCAGGCCGGCCCTCGGTCGGCAGCGGCTTGACCAGCAGCACGGTCGGCGCCACGGGCACGCGTCCGCGCTGCACCCGCGTGTCGAAGAATCCGTCGCCCACCGCGATGTGGAAATCCTGCTGACCTTCGACGCGATATTCGCCGGGAGTCGCGATCGTCAGTGGCCAAGTCAGGGTGATCACCGCCCATTGGCCGCCATCCTTGTCGTAACTGCGACCACGCGCGACCTGACGTTCACCGAGTAGGATCGCGCCGGCTGGCGGCTCGATGCCGACCGATTCGACATTGCCGCGCTTGAGGTAGATGCGGTACACCAGCTTCGCCGGTTCGCCTGGCACGATCGCCGGCGGTTGGAAGGCGGCCTCGGCGTACGCTTCGCCAGCGAGATTCGGATTGCCGTGCTCGACCCGCACATCGAGCGCCTGGGTCTGCAGGATCGAGCCGTCTTTCAGATGCAGGGTGATCGGCGGAATATGATTGAGGCCCAGCACCCGGGCGGTGACCAGCAGGGGGATTCCGCGCGTCGTGGTGGCCTTGCCGTTGACCACCGTGGTCTGCACCGAGCCGCCCTCATCGGGGACGTCGATGGTCATCCCCGGGATGCTCGGAAAGGTGATGTTGACCACCGTGCTCGGCGCGTCGGTGACCTGGATGTCGCCGGGCATCTGGACATTCGGAATCAACGGATCCGGCAGATTGAGCACGACCTCGGCGGCCGGAATTGCGCTCAGCGCCAGCACCACGAGCGTCACGGCCCAGGCCCAGCGTTGCCACGCGATCACCACGATTTCCCCTTGGTTGTGGGATCGGGCTGTTTCTGCCCGCCGTCGAGAAGCTGATAGCGCAACACACCACGATTCTCAGCAGGCAGACGGTCGAGCCAACGGTCAGCCGCCATCTGGTTCAGTCCCGCCGCCTGATCCGCAGGCGTGGCCTCGGCTGAATCGCTGGCGCTCTCGCCAGACTTTTTCGCCTCGCCGGGTTGCGGTTTTTTCTCGCCCGGCGCGGTGGATTTATTTTTGGCGGATTCCGCCTCACTGGGCTTGTCGGCGTGAGCTTGGTCGGCTTGAGCTTGGTCCTCCTGAGATTTGTCGGCCTGAGATTTGTCCGAATCGGATGCGCCCTCATTGGGTTTGGAATCCGCTGATTTCTGTTCGCCCGGTTTCCCTTCTCCAGGTTTTTCTTCGCCGGGTTTCTGGTCGCCTTTTTTATCGTCGCCTTTTTTATCGTTATCAGGTTTCTGGTCCCCAGGTTTCCCGTCAGGTTTGGAGTCAGCTGATTTTTTGGCGTCGTCGTCCTTCGCGGCGGGATCGATCTGCACCACCACCGGGGCCTGGGTCCGGGCTTGCCAGCGATCGACCACCACCGCGGTGACCGTCGCCGTGCCCGGGTCCTTGGCGACGCCGCGCAGATGACCGTCGGGGTCCAGGCGGATACCCGCGGGCAGGGCGCCGTCGCCGGTGCTCCAGATGAAAGGGGCGGTGCCACCGGTCACGGGCAGCGGTTGGTCGATCGGCTGCCCGGCTTGCAACCGCAGCGGTTCGCCTGCCGTGATCATCGGCCGCGGATTGACCGGCAGCGAGATGCTCACCTCGCGGCTGCGTCCGTCCGCCGCCTGGATCGTCGCTGGTCGGGCAACGGTGCCGGCGGCCGCCGGCGTGCCGCCGACCGTGCCGTCAGAGGCCACCGTCAACTGGCCGTCGGCGGCGGCCCAGCGATAAGCCTGCGGCGGTCCACGCACTCCTAGGCGATGATGGTACGGCTGACCCGCGGTTGCCGGTGGCAAGGGATTGGCATCCGGGGCGAACGTGTCGATCACCGCCAGGTCGAGTCGCTGGTCGGCTCGTCGCGCGGCCAATGGCGGCACCACCGGTTCACTGGCGGTCACCATCACTGCACTCAGGCCGACCTGCGTCGGCGTGCCGCTGATCTCGCCGCGGGCGCTGCATGCCAGCCCCGCCGGCAAGCCGCTGGCGCTCCATTGCGGACTGCGCAGGCCGATGCACGTGACCGTCGCGTGAAAGGGCAGGCCGATGACGGCTTCGGGCAAGGCGGCGGTGGTGATTGCGGGCTGCGGCAGCACCACCAGCTCGACCGTGCCGCTGGCGGTCTCGGTCGTCATATCGCCCAGGTTCAGTGGAATGCGAAACGTTCCGGCGGCCGTGGGCGTGCCGCTGAGCGTGCCATCGCCAGCTAAGGTCAGACCTGGCGGCAAAGGATTCGTCGCCGGCGGCACGCTCGGAGTCGTCGCCGTTACCGGAGTCGTCGGCGACGCCGCTGTGCTGTCGACCTCACCTTGCAGCGGCGGAACTGCCAACGTGGTGGCGGTTCCCGCTGATGCAGCGGTGGCGGTTCCCGCTGGTGCCGCGGCAGCGACCGGCACCTGCACCGTGACCCGATACGGAGGCAATCCGCCGCGCACTGCGATGGTCGCGCGATAGGACTCGCCTACGCGACCCTCAGCGAGTCGCGTCGCCGCCAGCGCCAGGCGTTTGGCGGCGGTCTCTTCGGCGCGGCGGGCTTCATCGGCGCGGATCAGGGCCACGCGCCGCAGTTCGTCACGCAACGTGGCGTACGTCGGCTGGCGCTTGGTCGCCTCTTCGGCCGCTTGCAGGGCCCCATCGAGCTGGCCGAGCTGCCAGCGCGCGAGCGCCAGGTTGTGCCACGCATCCGCGGCCAACGTCGGATCCGCGGCCGCGGTCGCCAAGCTCAATTGCTCGGCCGCCTTGGCCGCATCCTGAGCCAGCAACAGCGTGCCGAGATTGAACCGCGCAGCGTGGAATCCTGGATTGCTGCGCAGCAGATCTTCAAGTTTGATTTGCGCCTCGGCCGGCGGCAACCCGCTCGCGCTCGTCAGGTCCTGCCACGGATCAGCGGCTTCGGCGCACGCCGCGATGATGAGCAACAGCAGCGGCACAGACCCCAGGCACCGACGGCGGTTCATGAGCGTTCTCCTGGCTCAGTGCGCAGCGGCGGAATCTGGGCGGGCAAGCGCCGGCGCGTCGGCAGCAACGCGCCGAGGCTGAGCAGCAGCACGGCCGGCATCAGCAGCCACTGAAAGCGTTCGCTGGCCACGGTCCGTCGCCGCTCTTCCCACGGCCGCTGAGCAGTGTGCGCCGCGAGGAATTCAGCGATCGTCTGCGCGTCGCGGTCGTCGAGCACCGCGTTCACGCACAGGCCCTCGGTTTCGGTCGCGAGTTTTTCCAAGGTCGAACGATCGGCGCTCATCACTTCATCGCGGCCATCGATGGCCAGCGTCACCTGCTTGTCGGGATCGCCGATGAACAGCCCGACGACGGGCACGCCGGCGGCCTTGGCTTCATCGGCGGCGCGCTGCACCGCTGCGTGATCGTCATCGGCGCCATCGCTCATCACCAGCACCGCTTGGCCGCGCTCGCTTTGACCGCCAAGTTTGCGCAGGGCATCGGATACCGCAGTGCCGATGGCGGTGCCCTGATAGCCCTTTTCTGCGGGGAACATCTCGGGCGTGCAATCCTGGAGCATCTCGCCGAGGGCCTGATGGTCGCCGGTCAGCGGGCAGCGCAGCACCGGCAGCGCGGCGAACGGCATCAGCGCCATGCGCGTGCCGGGAGCCAGGCGAAGCAGCGCCAGGGCCTTGCGCCGGGCGGCTTCCAGGCGGTTCGGATACAGATCGGTAGCCATCATCGAACGGCTGCAATCCAGGACGAGAGCGACATCGGTGCCGCTTGCGGTGTGCATTTCGCTGACCGACCCCCACCGCGGCCCGGCCAGGGCGACCGTGGCAACCGCGAGACCCAGCCACAACAACGTCGCGCGCAGGCGCTCGCGCCGCCGGCCCACCGTCAGGGGCACGCCGAGTGACACCAGCTGACGCCGCGCGCGCGCGCGCCACCACGCCACACCGCCAGCGAGGGCGACCACTCCGGGCAGCAACCACAGCAGCAGTCCATTGCCCCAGGTCATGCGATTCCCCTCAGACGCGGTTCAAGGGTCAGCGCGAGGGCGACCAACAGCAGCCCGATGATCAGCGGCCAGCGATGACGATCCGCGAAATCATCCCGCTGACGCACCGTGCGCGGGGTCGGCTCCAGGCGATCGATCTTGGCGAAGACTTCGGCCAAAGACGTCGTGTCCGTGGCCGTAAAAGCCGAGCCATTGGCCAGGGAGGTGATCGCCTGCAGGCGGCTGAGATCGGGCAGCAATTCACCCGGCACCCGCTTGAGGACTTTGCGCCCGAAGCCGCCGTCGAGGGTGTAGGTGCCCTGCGGATTGCCCACCCCGATGCCATAAACGTTGACCCCCAGGCGATCGGCCTGTCGGGCAGCGACCAGCGGATCGATCCAGTTGCGCAACTGCCGGCTGTCGACGCCATCGGTGATCAGGATGATGGCACGACCAAGGGCTTTGGCGTCGCGCAATGATTTCAGCGCCGTGCCCAGGCCCAGGCCGAGGTTGGTGTTGCCGCCCAGCAGGCCTTCTTTTCCTTCGGCCCATAACGACCGCTGCTGGCGCTCGGTGCGTTCGAGGAACTGAACCACGGTGTCGTGGTCATAGGTCAGCGGACAACTCGTCAGCGCGGTGTCGCCGAAAAAAACCAGCCCGACGCGATCATCGCCGCGCCCTTCGACAAAGGTCCGCGCCGCACGCATGACGCCCGCCAGGCGATCGCTGCGCGATCCGTCAGCATCTTGCAGATCGTCGACCTGCATGCTGCCCGAGAGATCGATCACCAGCGCCAGATCACGTCCGGCCTGCGATCGCTCGGTGATCACCTGGCCATATTGCGGCCGCGCGGCGGCGACCACCAACGCGAGCAGCCCGGCGGCCAGCAGCACACGGTGCAGCAACGGCCCACGCGATGGACGCAACACGCTCATCGCCAGCGGCGTCGGCGCAAACGCCCGGCCACCGCGCGGCATCGGCCACAGCAGCACCACCAGCGGCAGCACCACGCCGGTCAGCAACCACGGATCAGCAAAGCGAAAATTCATGTTCCGCTTCCCGAAGAACTTTTGGCCGGACTCGCTGAGGAAGGACTCGCTGAGGTGAGCGCGGCTTCGGCAGCGAGCCGGCGCTCGACCGTGGCCACCGCGTTGGCGGCGTCGGCGACCAAGGGCAGCACTTGATCCGCTGGCAATTCGGCGGGCGACCAGCGCAGCTCGTCGAGGCGCTCCAGCAAGCGCTGCAGTGCACGCCGTTCGTCATCCGGCAATTGGCGCCGGCCCAGGGTCGCTGCGACTTCGCGCACGGTCGCGCCGCCGCCGTCGAAGCGCCACGTCGCGCCGCAATACCGGCGCAAGGCCAAGCTCAACTGGGCGCCGAGATCCTTGCCATCGGTCGCCGTCTGAGCGGCGTCGACATCACGCGTAAAAGCCTGCGCCGGAGTCAGCGGTATGAGTGCGGCGGCATGCCGTCGGCGAAGTATGAACAGCAGGGTGACGGCTATCAGGCTCAGCGCGATCACGCCACCGCCCACGAGCCACGGCCAGCGCGCCTGCGTCACGGGCGGCGCCTGCAACCGCAAGCCGATCGGCGGCGGTAGTTTCGCCGGCGCGGCACTGGTGCCGACCTGTACGATCACCGGCGCCGCGGTGATCGTGAGCGGTCCCTTCGGCCCGTTCGCAGTCAGCGTGGGCCGGGGCAACGCCCAGGCGCCGCTGCGCGTCGCGGTCAGGGTCAACGCAACCACTCTTCGCGCTCCCTCGGCGGTGACGGTGTCCTGCGGCAGGGGCATCGCAGAGATGAACGCATCGCGGAAATCAGGCGCGGGATCAGGCTTTGGTTCTACCGACCAGCCGGCTGGCCAGCGATAGGTCACCGTCACCACGACGGTTTTCCCGATCTCGGTCTCGGCTGGCGTCGCGCTCATCTCGATCGTCGGCACGGGTTCGGCATCTGCGGCAGCAGCCGTTGCCAGGGCAGCCGGGCTGAAGCACAGCGTGAGAATGAGGCCGAGGATGACCGCGAACTTATCCACCGCGCCTCCGCTGGCGGAAAAAGCGCAGCAGGGCGGTGACCGCGCTTTCGCTGGTGGTGAGGTCGACGAGGTCGCATCCCGCCCCGCGGAAAGCTTTGCTGGTCACATCGCGCGCGGCGGTCCACGCGGCGGCGTACCGTGCCCGCGCGGCGCGTCCGTTGGCGAGCACCGCGTGCACGCCGGTCTCGGGATCGACCACCGCCAAGGGCAGGCTGGTCGCCGGCAGGGTCGCTTCGCCGGGATCCATGACCCGCAGGCCGATGACATCGTGGCGGCGGGCGGCGCGCGCCAGGCCGCCAGCAAAAGCAGTATCAGCGGGGCCACCGGCGCCGAGGAAATCCGAGATCACAAAACACACCGCGCGCCGTCTCGCGACGCGCACCAGCTCATCCAACGCGTGGCCGAGATCGGTTCCTGGTGACGTCTGAAATGGCGCCTGCATCGGCGACAGCACTTCGCGCACCACCCGCAGGCAATGGCCGCGACCTTTGCGCGCCGCGAGGTGCCGCTCGGTGCGATCACTGGCCAGCACCAGCCCCAAACGATCGCCGTTTTTCAGGGCGTTGATGCCGACCACCGCGGCGGCTTCGGCGGCAAGCGCGAGCTTGGCGCGCGGGCTGACCCCGGGGATCGCGCCGAAGCGCATCGAGGCGCTGACATCGACCACTAGGACGATGGTCAGTTCGCGTTCTTCGCGAAACACTTTGACATACGGCCGGCCCGCGCGGGCGGTGACATTCCAATCGATCGAGCGCACATCATCGCCGGCGGCATATTCGCGGACCTCGTCGAACTCCATCCCCTGTCCCTTGAACGCCGAGCGATAGCCGCCGGCCGCCAACGACGTGACCAGCCGCTGGGTGCGCAGCTCGATGCGGCGGACCTGACGGAGGATGTCGCTCACATCGGGGGATGTGGCCATGCCTGAACTGCTCACGGGCGTCATGCCATGACCTCGCTCAGTTCGATCGGCTCAGGGGACCAGGCGTCACGGCACCACCACATGTTCGAGCAGGCGGCCGACCAGCGCATCGGCGTCAAGGCCCTCGGCTTCGGCTTCGTACGACGGATTCAACCGGTGGCGCAGCACATCCGTGGCGATCGCCTTGATGTCCTGGGGCGTGACGAATGCCCGGCCATCGAGGAATGCCGAGGCGCGAGCGGCCTGGGCCAAGGCGATCGTGGCCCGCGGACTGGCGCCGATTTCGATCAGGCCGGCGAGCTGACGGATGCCGGCTTCTTGCGGATTGCGCGTCGCGCGCACCAGGGCCACGCAGTAATCGCGCAACCGCTCATCGAGGTGCACCTGTGCCACGAGCTGCCGCGCTCGCTCGAGATGTTCGGGGCGGACCACCGCCTGGATCGTCGGACTGCCGCCGGGAATCAGCGCCCGTTCGAGGATGATCTTTTCTTCGGCGGCAGACGGATATCCGACGCGGATCTTCATCAAAAAGCGATCGGTCTGGGCTTCGGGCAGCGGATACGTGCCTTCCTGCTCGATCGGGTTCTGCGTCGCCAAAACCAGAAAAGGCCGAGGCAGCTGAAAGGTCTCGTCACCGATCGTGACTTGGCGTTCCTGCATCGCTTCAAGCAGCGCCGACTGGACCTTGGCCGGAGCGCGATTGATTTCGTCAGCGAGAACGATCTGGGCGAAGATCGGCCCTTTGCGCACGGTGAATTGGCCACCTTCGTAGATGCGCGTGCCGATGATGTCAGCTGGCATCAGGTCAGGCGTGAACTGGATGCGGCTGAATTGCGCATGCATCGCAGCCGCCAGGCCCTTGACCACGGTGGTCTTGGCCAACCCCGGCAGACCTTCGAGCAGCAAGTGCGAATCCGTCACCAAGCCGATCAATAAACGACGGACCAATTCGCGTTGGCCGACGAGGACCTTGCCGACTTCGGTCTCGGCTTGGCGCAACGGCGCGGCAGCATCGGCAAGCTGGGCGGAGAGATCTGGCGTGGACATGGCGGCGGGCTCCGACGGACTGATTGAGAACGGAAATTTCAGTGGAGAGAAGACGATGCAGGGGTGGTTTGCTTACGCCGATCGCGCCCGGCTGACGCCACCTTCACGAACGATAATCAGCATTTTCGCTGATATATTCATGACTGCGATCAGCACCCAACACGGTGGCCGACGCCGGCCCCGCATGCAGCTCGACGCCGATGTCGACGCAGCGCTCGTGCGGCGGCCAGCTGACCGGCGGGCGAAACGTCAGGCCATCAGCCGGCGGCACGCTGGCATACAGTTCGGCGGCCTTGAAATGGTCGACGAGGTGGCGTTCGGTGGTTGGGTCGAGGCGAAACGCGCCGTCGCGGAAAATCTCGACTCCACCGAGGGTCAGCCGGGTGCGCGCCAGATCGAGATCCGGGCGCACCGCGCCGACGTGCTTGCCGATCGCCGCGACCAAGCGCCCGACGTTGGGGTCGTTGCCCGCAACGGCGCACTGGAACAACGGCGAATTGACGATGCTTTTGCCGATCGAACGAGCGAGCGCGACATCCGGCGCGCCGCTGACCTGGACCCGGATCACGTGATGCACGCCTTCGCCGTTGCGCACCACATCTTCGGTGAGGTCGGCGCAGACCTGGCGCAACGCGGCGCGAAACGCTGCCAGATCCGGGCACGCGATCTTTCCAGAAGAAAGCGCGACGACGGTATCCGAGGTGCTGGTATCGCTGTCGATCGACATGCAGTTGAAGGTCGGATCGACCGCCGCGTGCAGGGCCTCGCGCAGCTCGTCGCGCGAAATCGCGAGATCGGTCAGCAGGTAGACCAGCATCGTCGCCAGATTCGGCTCGATCATGCCGGCGCCTTTGGCGATCCCGACCACGCAGCCTTTGCCGCCCGCGCCAAGACCGTCGACGCGCCGGATCTTGGGATAGAGATCGGTGGTGCAGATGCCCTCGGCCACCGGCAGGATGCTGGCCGACTGCAACGCCGCGACCGCCTGCGGCAACGCGCCGATGATCGCCTCGGCCGGCAGCTGCCAGCCGATCACGCCGGTCGACGAGGGCAGCACTGCCGTGCTCGGCAGATTGAGCAGCCGTGCGGTTTCACGGCAGACCTGTTCCGCGGTCTCGACCCCGCCCGGCGCGCAGACGTTGCTGATCTTGTTGTTGATCACCACCGCGCCGAGCACCGGCTCGCTCAAGCGTTTGCGCCCAACCACGATCGGCGCCCCGGGAAAAGCGTTTTTGGTGAACATGGCGGCAAACGACGCCGTTGGCTGATCGAGCGTGATCAGGTTGACGGTCATCTTGGCCGGCTTGTGGACCTCGACGGGAATGAACTCGAAACGCTGCGTCCCGACGCGGAACCCTTCGGGCAGGCGTTGCTGGGTCGCCAACCAAGCACGGTGTGCGGCACGGTCGGTAAAGCGCAGATCGGTCGTGGACATGGTGGTGGTGTCGCGGGTCGCGAGGTGAGGGAAACGCTGATTGCCAGGATGGCCTGCCGGCGGGCAGAGAATGCTCAATTTCTCGCCCCTGTCATGCGCAGATCCAATTCCCGGCGATCAGCCCTCAGCCGGTTCGATCTCGGCCGACATCGAGCCTTTTGACCGCGGCAAGCGAGGGTCAGGGCCAAAGCCGTGAACCTGTTCCTGTTTCAGTTCCGCGCGCTCCTTGCTGGTGGTATCGACGATCACCCGGCCCAGGACATCGACCTCAACCGCCAGCTGAAAAGCTTTTTCCGGCGGATGACCAAAAACCTTCCCCAGCATCTCGATCACATATTCATACGTGTGGTCGTCGTCATTCAGCAGGATGACATTCCACCACGGCGCGAGGCGCGTGGTGCGCACGGTATCGACGTCAGGAGTGGCAACGGGCATCGCGGTGGCTCGAATGGTGGCACGAAGGAAAATTTAGACAGTCGCCGAGGGCGATGGAGGCCACGCGACAAAGAGATCCCGGGTAAAATCAATTCAAGCGATGCGTAAACTGTTTGAGACAGAGACATCTGTCTCGCTTTGATCCTAGCGCACGGCTGGAATTCGTAGTAGATTAGCAGTAATGTCCGCTTGGTCTCATAACAACTTTCGTCGCATTTTTACGGTTCTGAATCTCGTAATTCAGGACCAAACCACGGATTACAGTAACTATTTTCAAAGGTGTAGCCAAGCCTGCCCGGGGCTCTCTGTCGGATGGAATCGCACGTCATGCTCATCCGTTTAGGGTTGGCCCTGTTTTTTGCCCTATTGGGACTCAACACCATCTCTGGTGCTGATCGCTATTGGGTCGCGGCCACGACCGGCAATTGGAATGATATCGCCAATTGGTCGACTGCGTCGGGTGGTGCGGGCGGGTCCAGCGTCCCCGATGTCAGCGATGCCGTCTTTTTTGACGGCGGTGGACTTGGCGAATGCACGATCGATAGCTCGTCGAGCAGCGCCTCGCTGAGCATGTCGGCCGGCTTCAACGGCAATATGGCCTTCGGAACCAACACGCTGACGGTCGCTGGAAACACTGACCTGCGCTACGGCGTCGCGCTCGGAGCAAATTTCTTTAACGTACTTTACACCGGGTCACGCAACGACTTTTCCGGTAATGTGGGCTATGAATTCACCCCCACGAGCACGATTCTCATCGTGGCCCTCGGCCGACCGGTCTCGGGGTCGATGCTCGCTAACCATCCGATCAAAGTCTGGCGCGCCTCGGATCAAAGCGTTGTCGCCAGCGTCACGGTCACCCCGGGGTCCCCTGTAGATGTCCTGGGCTGCAAGTTCGAATTGCTCGCCGTGCCCGTGACCCTGCAGAGCGGGGTGACATATCGCATCTCCTCTCTTGAGGCGAGCGGCGGCGATGCGTGGATCGATAGTGGAAATATCAGCAATCACCGTGCGCTGGCGACCATCAACTCCCACGCTTGGACATCTGGCGACGTCTATCCAGCGAACGGAAATGGAGGAGTGGATACTGGCTATGTCGCGCCAACGTTTTACGAGGCTCTATCGCCTTTCAGTGGAACGACCGGCGGCCTGATTGTGAGTGCAAACAGCACGCTGACACCGCCAGCGTCCGGGACGATTCCGAACGTGACGGTTACGGGCGGCACCGCGACGTTGGCGACCAATGCGCTGAATGTAGCTGGCAATCTGACGATCAGTGGCGGGAATCTCACGGCCAACGGCCGAGCCATCAGCGTGGCCGGCAACTGGGCGAACAGCGTCGGCACCGGCGGGTTTACGGCGGGCACTGGCACGGTGACGCTGACTGGCGCCGGCGGTTCGACCCAGGTCATCAGTGGCAATACGACCTTCGACAGTTTGACCGCGACCTGCACGACGGCACGGACCCTGCACTTTACTGCGGGCACGACCCAGACGATTGGCGGAACATTGACGCTTACTGGCGCCAGTGGCCAACTGTTGAGCCTGCGCAGCACCACACCGACCAGCACGTGGACGTTGACGCCCAGTGGCACGCAGACGTGCAGCTATGTCGATGTGCAGGATGGCATCAACACCGTCAGCCCGGCAATCAATCCATTCTACAGCTCCGATAGCGGCAACACCACGCTGTGGTTTGGCACCGATCGCTATTGGAGGCCGAGCCCCCCAGTTTTGGATGCAGTGTCGGTGCCGTCGGCGGGGTCGTTTGGTCTACGCAAGCTGTACGCATCATATGCCGGCGCGGCGATCCGGGTGCGGCGGTCGAATGACGATGCCGAGCAGGATATCGGTTTCTCGGGGGACATCGATCTCAACATCGCGGCCCTGGCCACCTTCGTTGGCAGCAACAGCGGCTATGTGAAAACCTGGTACGACCAGAGCGGCAACGCCCGCGACGCCACCCAGGCTACCTCCGCCAATCAACCGCGGATCGTGAATGCCGGGACCATCGATACCCAGAATGGCAGGCCGGCGGTGCTCTTCCTGGGCGGCCAGGGACTCATGACCGGCGTCACCAATGTCATGGCCACGACGTCGGGAACCGACCTCACCATTTCCGTGGTGACGCGAGCGAACGTCAATAGCCAATCAGTGGTGAGCACGGATGGAAACGACAGTAACAACCGTATAAATATCCACGCCCCGTGGGGTGATGGGACCACCTATTGGGATGTGGGCAATATTGGTGGCGGCCGCATTTCGGGGGCTCTGACTTGGCCGTCGCTGGCAATCGGAACTTTCCGCCGTGCCGGTGTTCAGAGTGATGTCTGGAAGAACGGAACGAACGTTCTCAGTTCTGGCAGCGTCAGCGGGTCTATCGGATCCACCCAGAATCTGTGGCTGGGCTGCACGGGCAGTCCGACCTTGAATCCACTGCAAGGACATATCAGCGAGGTGATATTCTTCCCCGCAGGCCTTTCGACCGCCGACCGCACGATGCTGGAAGGATCCCAAGGAGATTATTTTGCTATCGGTGGTGTGCCCGCCGGACTTGGCGCAACCGTCCTCTGGTCTGATAGCAACAATTGGGCACTTTCTTCCGGCGGCGCGCGGGGCGCTCCCATTCCAACTCCGGCAAATGCGGTGTGGTTCGATGCGCTGGGGCGATCCGGTTGCACGCTGGACCTCGCCGGCACCTGCAACAGCGCGACCTTCGATAGTGGCTTCACCGGCTCGGTGGCCTTCGGCACCAATACCTTGACGGTTGCCGGCAGTGCCGATCTGCGCAGTGGCGGAACCTTCACCGGCTCGACCGGCGGGTTGGCGCTCAGCGCCTCCGGAACGCTGTCCCCACCGGCCTCAGGGACGATTCCGAACCTGACGGTGACGGGTGGCACCGCCACCCTGGCGACCAATCCCCTGGCAGTGGCCGGCAACTTGACCATCAGCGCAGGTACCTTGCTGGCCACCCAGGATATCAGCGTGGCTGGGGACTGGGCAAATTCAGGCAGCTACATCAGCGGGACCATCGTCACCCTGACCTGTGGCAAGGGCACGGCCACCATCCGCTATACCACCGATGGAAGTGCACCGACCAATGCGTCGAGTGTGTACAGTGCGCCCTTTGTAGTTGCCACCGGGACTCAGGTGCGGGCCACTGCCTACGTCGCTGGCGTTGCCGATGCAGCAGACGTGTATGTCCAGCTCGGCGCTGCACCGACGAGCAACCTGGTCGGGCATTGGAAACTTGACGATGCCGCCGGTACGACCGCTGCGGATGCTACGGGTAACACTCCTGGTACGCTGGTCGGCTCTCCCATCTGGACCACCGGGCCGGTGGGAGGGGCCTTGGCCTTCGACTACACCAATGGCGAAGATTATGTCGCGCTGACCAATAACGCGACCCTGCAGGATGTGCAGGAGGGAGATTACACTCTCAGCGCCTGGTTCCGGCCCGATTCGGTGCCACCGGGAACTGGTGGAGGCAACGACGCGTATTATTCGGTTATCGTAAAACCTGGGAATCACCTGGGCATTACTTATGATAACACCCAGCATTTTGGTGCGACTCATTGGCTAACGGGAGGCGTTGCAGTAGGTGTACTGGGCGCGGCGGCCTATGCCCCAGGCATTTTCCACCACGTGGCCTTGGTGGTGAGCAAGACCGCGGGGACGATGAAGCTGTACGTGGATGGGGGAGAGGTGGGAAACAATACG
>JANYGY010000153.1 GCA_025362255.1 Planctomycetales bacterium | reverse complement strand
ATCGACCAGGTCGTCGCCGGACACCCTCACTTGCGCGATCTCGTCAGCCACGGTTGGCTGTGTTTGCACACCCTGGATCCGGCGACCGCCGCCTGCCGCCGCCGGCTTGCTGATGGCCAATGGGTGCAGGTCTGAATACGTCAGGGCGACCAGCCCGGGGCTTCTAGTCCGGGCGGTTGAATAGGCTATAGATCCAAGTTTAATACGCAGGTCATTTTACTGCATAAACTTAGGATAAATCATGTCGCGTCGTCTCGAATGCACTGAAGAGGGGTCTTCTAAATTCTGGGAAATAACGGTCTTAGGGTCGCACCATACCGTGACTTTCGGACGAGTAGGCACGTCGGGTCAAAGCAAAGTCAAGGTGTTCGAGTCTGCGGCTTCAGCTGATAAAGACGCGGAATCATTGATCCGATCAAAGATCGCCAAGGGCTATAAGGAGGTCGGAAAAGTAGAGGGTGGAAAAGTGGAGAGTGGAAAAGTGAAGAGTGAAAAAGTAGCGGGTGAAAAAAAAGCAATTTCTCAAGGTGAGAGTAATAAAAAAGAGAAGAAGAAAGTGGAAGTCGCGGACGTGGCGGTCACCGCCCGTGCACCAGCGACCACCAAGATCGAGGGGCTTATGACCTCACCTGTGCCTGCATCTCAGATCGCTACGCCGCCATCCGGTCCGACTCGGATTGCCCAACGTATCTGCGTCGATCATACCGGAGAATTCCTCTTTAATTACGCATTTCCTCAGGGCCGACTGGTATGCTTTTTCAAGGTGAAGACTGAGACTGCTATTCTGTGTATACTTCGGATTTATTCTTCTGCGGGAGCAATGCTTCATGAGTTCACCTGTCCTCGGGGACAGATTTCTGGATTCACGTGGACCATTGATCATAACCTTATTTTTGTGTGCGGCGGACTGGTATATCGTTGCGACGGACAAAGTTTGACCGTCGGCGAGAACGTTGGTGACGCAGTGTGCGCGACCTTTCAGGCCGATGGCACGGCGGTTATCGCAACGAAAACAGCTGTGCGTTTCCGCACCCCGCAGGGTGCCATCAGCGAAGTCGCCAAGAGCCTGGCTGGATTCCGCCCCCCAGTGTTCTTTCCCGACGGCACTACCGGAATCATCTGTTATGAAGACCCCAGCCGACTGTTGATCCTCGATCGTGCCGGCGTCATACTTTTTGATTACATCCTGACTGCTACCAGAGCGACTCAGCCGATACAAACCACCGATGGCCGAATCGCCGTCGCGTCTGGCAACACTTTGCATGTGTTCGGTCCTGGCCTGAATCATTTCACAGCGACCCTGAGCGGATCCGTGCCCGGCGATATGTGGTCGCTCAATGACGGTTGGATCGCCGTGCCGACCTTGGCAGGGACGGTCGAATTCTTCTCGCCGAAAGGTGAGTGCACGGTGTTCCGTCGCGATCCGGTCGAAGTCCTCGACACCAAGTCTACCATTGCATGTCTGGCAGATGGAACAGTGATCGCCCCGGCCTCAGATGGGACTTTATTCCGATTGTCGCAAAATGGGGTGGTGCTGGGCAGCTGCAAAATTGGCACGTCCCGCAACTACCCGGTGGGTCTGGATGACGGTACTGTGGTCATTGCCCAAGGCCGACAACTCCACTTTCTGGGAGCCGCGGATTTCATCATGAGTGAGCCGATGGGGGCAACGCCTGACCTCAGCGCAGAGATCACCACCTTGACGAAACACTTTGCTGGCTGGGCCGTGACCCCGACCTGCAAAAGACTTCTGGCTGAATTGCTAAGCCGCCTGGTCGAATGTGAACGTGATCAGGCGAATCAGTCTCTGCGATTGGGATTTTCGACGGATCGACGTGATATTTACCGAATCACTTTTGGTCCGCCCGTATCCGTGACGGGATGGCCACGGTCGTATCAGGATGTATCAGCCCTGCATGGCACCATCTGCAACCAGGATCAATTGTGGAATGGGGTCTACTTTGGCGAATGCACGGCCGAGTTGAGCGACAAAGAGTCTAAAAAATTCCGTGGTTGGTGCGATGCTGATCAGAACTGGCTGCTCTTCGATACCACCAAGCTGAACAAACTCGGCGAGCCGATGACGGTCGTCTTCGACCACGGCTCCACGATCGGGAGAAGCAAACCCTTTCCTGATCAGAATAAGGAAGCTTTTGGTTGTGGCGGATTGCTGATCCGGTCTTGGTCACATAAAATATTTTCGAAGAACGAAGATTACGATAATTGGGGCTTGGGTTGATCTCTCTCTTTTTCCATTTCAGCTGCCTTGTCGATTATTGGTAACATTGACACTTAGAAAAGCTTTCGTACGACTGAACGTAAAGATTGGGGAAGCTATGGGTTTGGACCTTGACGAGTTGACGTTTTCGGCCACTCGTCGCAATTTAGTATTATTTAATCTTTCGCTGATCGCATTTTTCCTCTTTGCGCCAAACGGTTTTCAGTTTAAGGCGTTTGATGTAACATTGCAGCCCGAGGGGCTTAAATTTTGGATTTGCACCTTCATTTGCTGGGGTTATTTAAATTGGAGGTTTTATCAATCCGTAAATAAATTAGAAAATGATAATAAATGGTTGAATGATATAATTTCCCAAAGGTTATTAGATCACGCCTTGACTGACATCAAGAATAGTATCGAAAAGAAAAATAAAGCGGGTGGTCGAGAGGGAAAAAAAATTAAATTCGACACTCATGAAGGTTTGCGTATCGCGCAAGGTAAAATGTATTTAAAGTACGCAGTACGGATTGTTCTTAACGACTTTGGGGAAAAAGCGCCGGTTTCAATACAAGAACCAGAGTACCAAATGCCCGAAAAATTTTATAAAAAAATTGAGTTGGATGCGAAGATTCAATATGCAGGGAAATATCCGCATTACACAAATATTCTTGCGCCGTGGTTCTTTTCAGCATCAGCGTTAGTAATGGCCTTACTTAAAGCAGGATTATTATTAAAGTAATTTTTTACCGTAACCATTTTAAATCCCGATGATTACATCCCCTGACGTTTAAAGTAGATAACTTCTCATCTTGGCGGCTGAATCAGATGGCAGAATTCAAGATCATTTCTTCCCAAGCGCAGCTGACGGGGCGCAGAAGAGATTTTCATGCTGGTGCAAAGCCTCATCGAAAGTTGCCACAATTAAGCTTCCTGCGTTACGTGAAGACACGCCAACCAGATAATCTGCGAAGTCGCCCTTTCCGGTGCGAAAGAGTTGCAAGGCTTCACGTACAGCATCCTTGTCGTTGATGACAAAAAGACTGATGTGGAGTAGTTTGTCGAGCATGCCTGAAATGTGGGCGCGTTCGATTTTATACGCTCGAGAGAGAACCCATACGGTTTCGCATAGGGTGATCGACGAGATGTAGGCGGATTGACCTTGTTTCTCCAATCCATGAAGAAGAGCTGTGACCACTCGGAATTGTTCCTCGTCGTCATGGGTAAGGTAGCGCACCAAAACATTCGTATCGAGCCCGACCATTACCGCTTGCCTACCTTTTCAGTCACCGCGTTAGCGATGGCATTGTCCATATCCTGATGGCTGACCTTTTTGCGTTGAGGCCGGTAAAAAATGCTTGCTAGCTCTGATACCGATCCGACTAATCGATGTAAAACCACGCTGCCATTGGCCTCGATGCTGAAATCGATCTGGTCACCTTCTGCGATCTGAAGGTGTTGTCGAATGGGCTTGGGCAAGGTGATCTGTCCCTTGCTTGAAAGTGTGGACGTTGGCATGGGGATCTCCTATTCCTTACATATAGTAAGGAATTATAAAGATCTGCAACTAAGATCTGGTCATTTTTGGTGGATGCGACGTAGGCATTCGGTCGACCAATCGCGATGTGAGTTTATCCTGGAAAACGCAGTTGCAGCCCATCTGCGGCGTTGCCCAATATTCGAAATGGCGCAGCCATTCCGTCGCATCGGGCGCCTTGCATATGGACCACACCTGCGTTTCCAGTACACCTCGCCGGTGTGCTGGAGAAAAGACAGAAACGCAGAAATTTGCGGTATTTACACACGATTGACGTCGCCAACTGATTTTTTCAGGTTTATTTCCCCGTGATCGTCAAGGTGCACTCGGCAGCAAATTTTTCCGATCCGAGTGAAACTCGGCGATCCCAGGGTCCGACGATCTTTAGTGGCATGTTGTTTTTAAAGGCCACGTACCAGTTGTCAGGTGAACAGATACGTCTCGTCCACCTGGCGTTCGGCTTCGAGCCAGTCGGCGAGATCGTCGCCGCCGCAAAAATTGCGCTTTTCGGCGATGAAGTACGCCGCTTGGGCGACCAGTCCGGCTCGCTGGCTGGTGGGCACGACGCGGAGCGCTTTGGCTTTTGCGTCGGGGGTTACCGATGCGTCGCCATCGGTGCGCGCTTTGCGGGTGATGATGGCTTTGTTGCCGCCGGTGTCGCCTTTGACGATTTTAACAGTTTTCACCGTCTTGTCAGTGGCCACTTCGGCTTTACCGCCGCCGGTGCTGCTGGGGCCCGAGGTTTTCGTTGGTTTGTTTTTTTCGACCATGAATGCGATCTCCCTCAGACTGACAAACTAGTCCACTCTAGCATGAGCGGCAAGTGCGGACAGGCCGCCCAGGTGGACACCTGTCGCACGGTGGCAACACTTCGCCGTGATGCAGGCAACCGACACGCTGGAGATCGCGGCGCGCGGGCCAACCGTCGCCGAGCAGGCTGCGCGCCGTCGCGCGGCGCGGTGGAGCCTGATCATCGGCTTGGTCATGCTCGGCCTGAAGATGACCGCTTTCGTGCTGACCGGGTCGGCGACGATCCTCTCTGACGCTCTGGAAAGCGTCGTGCATGTGTTTGCGATCGGTTTCATGTTCTGGTGCGTGCATCTGGCGGCGGCGCCGCCGGATGAGAATCATCCGTATGGCCACGGTCGCGCCGAGTCATTGAGCATCGGGTTCGAGGGTGGGATGATGGCCCTGGCGGCGCTCGCCATCGCCTGGGAAGCCGCCGTCGGCATGTGGTATGGCCATCGCCCCGAGCAGCTCGGGGTAGGTGTCTGGCTGATCGCGGTGGCGGCGGCGATCAATCTGGTCTTGAGTCTGTATCTGTTGCGCGTGGGCAGGCGGACCCGCTCGGCGATCCTGGTCGCTGATGGCAAACACGTGCTGTCCGACGTGTGGACCAGTGGCGGCGTTCTCATTGGCCTCGGGGTGATGATCGCCATTCCGGATCCGCACTACGCGGTTTGGATCGACGGCGTGGTCGCCTTGCTGATCGCGGCCTATGTGCTGTATGCGGCCGCTGAGCTCATCCGTTCGGCGATCGCGGCGCTGCTTGATGAAGCTGATCCAGCGTTGCTTCAACGGATCATCGATGCGATCGCCGAGATCCGCCAGCCGGAATGGCTCGATGTGCACAACCTGCGTTGCCGCACCTCAGGCGATCATATCTATGTCGATTTCCACCTGACGGTTCCCGCAGAATGGAGCATCCAGGAAGGCCATCAGGCGATCGAGCAACTCGAACATCAGGTGCTGCAACGACTCGACCGCGAGGGATCGGTCCTGATCCACCTCGATTATCCGCACGCCGCCGATCACACGCCGTTACCGCTGGCCGCCCTCAAGCCGGTGCCCTTGACGGTCGAATTGGCCACCCGACCGAAAGCTCACTGAGCAGGTCGCCAACGGCGTCGGGTTTACAATCCGGCGGCGTCTTCGAGCAGTTCCTTGAGTTCTTTCATGAACGCCGCGCCGTCGGCGCCGTCGATGTAGCGATGGTCGGCTGACAGGGTCAGGCTGAGCAGTTTGGCAGCGAAGAAGCCGCCATTCTTGACCACCACTTCATCGCGGATGCGGCCGATGGCGATGATGCCGCTTTGCCCCGGCGGGACGATCGCCACGAAACGATCCACCGGAAAGGCGCCAAGGTTGGACAGGGTGAACACTCCACCGCTGTATTCTTCGGGACTCAGTTTGCCGGTGCGCGCTTTTTCAACGAGGACAGCAGACTGCGCGGCGATGTCGGCCGGACTGAGGCTGTCGCAATGCGGCACCACCGGCACGATCAGGCCGCCGGGAATGGCTACCGCGAAACCAACGTGGGCGCCGTCGCGATAGACCAGGCCTTGGTCGGTCCAGGTTGCGGCAAAGGCCGGGAATTTGCGGATAGTTAAGCCGACGGCCCGGGCGATGTAGTCGCCGAAGCTGATCTTGAAGCCCGCCGCCTTGTCGCTTTCACGGCGCGCGATCAGACCGCTGGCATCGATCGTGACTTCGAGCTGAAAGGCCGGAATAGTGCTCGCCGACGCCAGCATGTTGGCGGCGATCGCCTTGCGCATCGGCGAATTCTTTTCGGTCTTGGCGACCAGCGCGGGCGCGGCGATCTTGGCCTTTTTTGCCGCCTTGCCGCTGGAGAGCGCCACCTGGAACAAGTCCTCGATGACGATCCGGCCGCCGGGGCCAGAGCCTTTGACCCGACGCAGGTCGATGCCTTTGGCCTGCGCCGCGACCTTGGCCGCCGGGGTCGCTGAACCGATGTCGCGCAGGTAGGCGCGCACGTCGGCCTCGACGATCCGGCCGTTCTCACCGCTACCGCCGAGGACTGCCAACGGCACGTGGCTGGTATCGGCGAGTTTGCGCGCCCGCGGGCTGACGAAGATCCGGCCCTGGCGATCGGCTCCAGTGGTTGAGAGAGCGGTCGACAGGGCAGCCGGCTTGTCTGCGGGGGCAGGCGCGGCTGGCTTGGGCTGGGGCGTAGGCGAAACAGGCGAAACAGGTGCCGGAGCGACGACCGCGGTGGGCACGGGGATAGAGGCTGCGCTAGCGGGAGCAGCAGCCGCTGGCGTTCCCGCGTTAAGAGCCTGGGTCGCTAGGCATTCCTTGATCACGCTCTCGGGAACAGCCTCGCCGGCGGTGCCGATCAAGGCCATGACGCAATTTACCGGGGCAGTCTGGCCCGGCGGCAGCAGGATCTTGAGCAGGGTGCCTTCGTACTGGCTTTCGACCTCAAGCGTCGACTTGTCGGTCGAGATCTCGCACAGGATGTCGCCCTTTTTGACGGCTTGACCCTCTTGCTTGGCCCATTGTACGATTTCGCTGGTCTCGACGGTCTGTCCGAACTTGGGAAGAAGGACCTTGGTGGCCATGAAAAACCTCGAATGAATGCGTGTTGAAAGCACGATGATGGGGCGGCTCGGGACCGCAACCCCACGGCCGGTTGAGGAATGCAGCTTTTGCATCAATCGCCTCTTGGGGGTCCGATTGACTCATGGAGAGGGGGGTCTACGGTTCGCCCCTTCGTGCGCCGCCCCCACCCGGCGTCGCCCCCGGAGAAGCCGATGGATATTAAAATTCTTAAAGAAATCACCAAGTTGATGAAGGAAAATGACCTCGTCGAAGTCGAGGTCGAAGCTGGGGATCTGAAAGTTAAGCTCAAAAAAGCAGTGCCCCAGATGCTGATGGCGGGCACCCATTACCTGCCGCCACCCATGGCCCCGGTGGCCGCTCCCGTAGCCGCCGCGCCGGTTGTCCCGGTCGACGAATTTGCTGGCTGTATCGAAGTCATCAGTCCCATCCCCGGCACCGTCTACCTCAAGCCCAGCCCCGACGTCGCCAATTTCATCGCGATCGGTACCCAGGTCGACGCCGCCAAGGTCGTCTGCCTGATCGAAGCCATGAAGGTCTTCAACGAGATCAAACCCGATGCCGGCGTGAAGGGCGTGATCAAGAAGATCTGCGTCAACGATGGCCAACCGGTCGAATACGGCACGGTGCTGTTCCTGGTCGGTTGAAACCGTCCGGGTTCTGGGGCCGGACCTGGATGACCTCACCCATCCAGACGGCTATTTATCCGACCGCGGGGTCCGCGCCGTGCATCTCGATGGTCGAGGTCCATCGCCAGTGGTCCCGCAGTCGATCCTCAAAACGTGAAACTGCGAGCCTTAGCGAGCCATGTTCAAACGCATACTGATCGCCAACCGTGGCGAGATCGCCATGCGGATCATCCGCGCCTGCCGCCGCATGGGCATCGAAACCTGCGTGGTCTATTCGACGGCGGACAAGGAATCCCTGCCGGTGCGCATGGCTGACGTCGCGATCTGCATCGGACCCGGCCCGGCCAAGCAGAGCTACCTCAACATCAACAATCTGATCGCCGCGGCCGAGCTGGCCGATGTCGATGCGATCCATCCGGGGTTCGGTTTCCTCTCGGAGAACAGCCATTTCGCCCAGATCGTGCGCGATTGCAAAATCGAATTCATCGGCCCGCTGTCGTCATCGATGGACGCCTTGGGCAACAAGGCCAAGGCCAAGGCGCTGGCCGCCCTGGCTGGCGTGCCGACGGTGCCCGGCTCGGTCGGGCCGGTGTCCGGACCTGAAGAGGCCCTGGCCATCGCGCGCAAGATCCAGTACCCGGTGATGATCAAGGCGACCAACGGCGGTGGCGGGCGCGGAATGCGCATCGCCCACAACGACGGCTCGCTGGTGTCGGGTTTCGAGCAGGCCCGGCGTGAAGCCGAAGCCGCCTTCGGCAGTGGTGAATGCATCATCGAAGCCTACCTCCAGCGCGCCCGGCACATCGAAATCCAGATCATCGGCGATCAGCACGGCAACGTTGTGGCGTTGGGCGAACGCGATTGCTCGACCCAGCGACGGCACCAGAAGCTGCTCGAAGAATCGCCCAGCCCGGTGATCACCCCCGCGATTCGTCAGCAGATGTGCGACGATGCGGTGAAACTCGCCAAGGCGGCGGGGTACTACAACGCCGGCACGGTCGAGTTCATCTACGATATCGACCGCAAAGCGTACTTCTTCCTCGAGATGAATACCCGCATCCAGGTCGAGCATCCGGTCACCGAGATGTGCACCGGGCTTGATCTGATCCGTCTGCAGATCGAAGTCGCCGCCGGCCTGCCGCTGCCGTTCACCCAGGCCGACATCAAGCCGCAAGGCCACGCGATCGAGGTCCGGATCAACGCCGAGGACTGGCAAAACGGCTTCGCGCCCAGCCCCGGCAAGATCAACATGTACGTCGCGCCCTCGGGCAAGGGCGTGCGAGTCGACAGTCATTGCTATGCCGGCTACACGATCCCGCCGAATTACGATTCGATGATCGCCAAGCTGATCGTTCACGGCAAGGATCGCGCCGAGGCGATCCAGCTGCTCAACCTGGCGCTGGGCGAATACATCATCGAAGGTCCGAAGACGACCATCGGGTTCCATCAACGGCTGTTGAAGGATGCGCGGTTCCTCAACAACGAGGTCACTACCAAATTCGTGGATGAAGTTTTCCTCAAGTAACGAGCTGCGAACATGCCGCTCACCATTATCTCCGGTCCGCATCAAAGCGGTAAATCGCGGCGGTTATGGGAAACCCTGCGCGCCCAGGCGCCGGGCACGGCGGTGCTGGTGCGCCCTGGTGGGCTGACCCGCGAACTGGTCGTGCAGGTGCATGCGTGGTGCGGTCCGGGGTGGATGCCGGTGGTGGTGTCCTTGCCCGAATTGGCCGAGCGTGCGGCAGCGGCGCTGGGCGATGTGCCTCATGTTTTTTCGGACAGTTGGGTGCGCCACGCGCTGCGCCGGTGGTTGCCGACCGGACTGGCAGGTTCGCCGTGGGCGCGGCTGGCGCCGTATCGCAGGATGAGTCTTGAACTGGCGGATCTGCTTTTGCGTCTCGATGCCCAGCTGATCCCTGATGACGAGCTGGGGCTCATCATCAAACGCGTCCACGCTCACCCTGAGGCCGAACTTGCGGCCAAGCTGCGCGTAGTGCTGCGCGCGCGCCAGTGGTTGAGGGAAGAAGGTCAGCGTCGCGGGGCGACCACCGCTGGCGCGCGCTGGCACCATCTGCGGGCGGCGCCGTTGCCGTGGACGGTAGTTGCGGTTGATGACGTGCTGGCGGTGACTCCGGCCGAGGCGGCCTGGCTTGCAGATGTGGCACATCACCGCCACGTGATCGTCACCGCGATCGATGACGACCGCTGTCCCGGTGGCTTGCTCGAACGCATGCGCAGCGCCGCGCTAGGTGCGCACGAAGAGCGCTGCGACGGGCTGCACCCCGCCGCCCCATTCGCCCAGCCAACCCGCTTGTTGCTGCCTGCCCTGGTTCCGCCTGCGGGCGAGGCCCCGGCGTTGCCCCAGGCGGCGCTCGGTGCGCTCGATCGGTATCGCTATCGCGATCCGGGTCACGCCGGGCGCGCGTTGGCGGCGTGGCTCACGGCGCGGCAGGTGCCGGCGGAGGCGGTGAATGTGTACCTGCGCACCTGCGATGAGCAGGCGCTGGCCTTGGCCGATGCATTGCGCGCTGCCGGCGTGCCGGTGCGCGGACGGTTTCACGTGGCGTATGGCGCCACCGCCGAGGGCGCCGCCATCGCTGCTCTCGGGCGCTACCTCGATCATCCGTCGTGGTCGACGTTTCGCGGCGTGGCTCTGCGTTTACAGACGCACCTGCAGACGCACCTGCAGACAAAGGAAAGTGCCCCGGCCACGCCCCTGCTCGAACTCGATGGCCCGTGGCCCAGTGTCGAGGCGGCCTTCACCGCGCTGGCGGCGTTGGCTGAAAATGGCGAGCACGATCACCTGCTGGTTGCCGCGCCGTTGCGCCCGGCGCTGGCGTCGACCCTCAGCTGGCTGCGCGCGTTGCATGCCCTGCTGCCGGTCGCTGGTTCGTGGTTCGGCAAACTCACGGCGGCGGCGTTGGCGCTCGATCTGCCGCTGGGTCCGGTGGGGCCGGCGTTGGCGGTGCTCGATGGGCTGCACCCGGTCGCTGCCGATGATCTCATCGAAGCTCTGGCTGATGCCTCGATCGAGATCGAGCGCGATGACGGGCCGCACTCGCTCGCCGTGCTCGACGCAGTGCGCGGGCGTTCGCAACCGCGGGCGGTGGCGGTGCTGCACGGACTCGAACACGGACGTTGGCCCGCGCAGCCGATGA
>JANYGY010000135.1 GCA_025362255.1 Planctomycetales bacterium | reverse complement strand
ACGCCGATCTGCTGAAGGATACCGCGGTAAGAGCGGTGTTCGGCGGCGAGATCGGCGAGGCGTTTGGCGAGGTCGGCGTCTTCGAGGGCGCGCATCAGGCGCGGCGCCTGGGCGGTTCCGTCGAGGACTTCGCGCAGCACTTGGACGATCACTGCGCGTTCGCCGGCGGCTGGGTCGAGTGGCGCGGGCGCCGTGCGTGGCTCGGGGGTCGCGCCATCTTCACTGATGCTGCGGCGGCCAATGCTGGCCTGGGGCCGCGGTGGCGGAGCCGAGATGTGCAGCAGGGTCGCCAGCAGATGGCTGACCAACGGCGCGGTGCCATCGGGGCCGTTGCCGGGCATGACGGTTTCACGACCGCGCAATTGCTGCACGAGCATGGTGCGGCAGCGTTCGAGTTCGTCGGTTTGCCAAGAGCCTGCAAGTTTCTGGATCGTGAGTTCGCGATCGCGGGCGCGACAGGTGGCCGATAGTTCGTCAATGCGGGCGTGCAGGTCCGCGACCCGTTCGTCAAGCGCCACGCTCAACGCCTCAAGCATCAAGCGGATCAATCCACCGTCAGGCTGACTGCCCGGTGGCAGCTCGGCGAGCGCCGCCGTGATCGCCGAGGTTTGCTCGATGAAACGGGCGCCTTCGACCGATTGCTCATCAGGGCGAAAACCCTTCGCCACGGTCTGCCACAAAGCCATCGTCAGACGCGGTAGAGCCTCGCGTTCGGCCACGCTGCTCTTTGAACGAAAGAATGCGTCAGTGAGACCCATAGCGGCCGAGGATGGAGCCGGGGCGGATGACGAAAGCACCAAGAATCGGCAGCCACCGAGTGCTCGTCCTGAACGCCTTATTCCGGCAGCTTATTCATTCTCCAGCATGGAACCGCCGCAACAGGATCGCCGCGGCGGCGGCGTCAGAGCGACCAGGCTTGGGTGGCCATTCGCCGCGCTCGCGCAGCAGCTCGTCAGCTTCGGCAGATGAATATCGCTCGTCGACTTCGCCGACCGGCAACGCGCAGACCTTTGCCAACTCGCGGCGAAAGGCCATGACCCAGCCGACATTCGCGCCGCGATCGCCATTGGCATGCAACGGCAGGCCGAGCAGCACGCCTTCGCAGCCATGCTGTTGGGCGACCTGGGCAACCACCAAGGCGGCCTGCGCATCGGTTTCGCGCCGCACGAAGCCGATCAGCGTCAGGCTGATGCCCAGCGGATCGCCGGTCGCCAGACCCACGCGCACCCGGCCGTAATCCACCGCCAATAATTTTTTTCCGCGCAGCCGTTCACGTTCGGACGCTGGATCAGAGCGATCGCGCGCGGTCATCCTGGCTCCGCTTCGAGCTCGATGCCCACGGTTGCGAGCAGCTTGCGTTGCACCGCCCACATTTCGGCCTGATCGCGTTCGTCGACATCATCATAACCCAGCAGATGGAGGACGCCGTGCAGGATGTACAGCGTCAGCTCATCGCTCGCTTGGCGGCCGCGGTCTGCCGCGTTGCGCAGCGCGACGTCGACGCCCACCGCGAGATCGCCGAGATGTGGATGACCGGTTTCCGGATCCGCACTGCCATCGGGAAACGTCATCACATCGGTCGGTTCCGGATCGCTGAAATGGGTGCGATGCAACCGCGCTGATTCCTCATCATCGACCAGCAGCACGGTCAGCGCACATGGCCCAAGACCATCGGCGAGCAGAGCCGCATCGACGACGTGCTGGATCTGTTCCCGATTGATGATCGCCCGGCCGGTCTCATCGATCAGATCGATGGTGCAGAGCCGGTTGCTCATGCGTATTCTACAAAACGGTGGTCGGGATTCAGCTTGAAGCAGTACCCGCGATCCCATTCGCTGGGGCACAGCACTACCGCCCGGCCCCGAGAATCCTTGGCCAACACGCTGCCGTGCGACGGCTTGAAGGTATCCGGATCCCCGATCAGCCAGCCGCTGCAGCGATACGGCAGCTCGGTGAGGTTGGTCTCGACACTGTACTCATCGCGCAGGCGATATTGCAGCACTTCAAACTGCAGCCGACCGACGGCGGCGATGAAGGGATCAGCGGTGGGATTGTCCCACTGGCGCAGCACCTGCACCGCGCCTTCGGCGGCGAGTTGGCCCATGCCTTTATCGAAAGGTTTGCGTTTGGTCAGATCGCTGGGGGCGACGCGGGCAAAGCATTCGGGCGGAAACGACGGCAACGCCGCGTGCTCGAACGCATCTTTCTGAGCCACTGATTTGGCGATGATGGTGTCGCCGATTGAAAAGCCGCTGTTGATCAAGCCGACCACGTCACCGGGAAAAGCGACATCCAGGGTGCTGCGCTCTTTGGCCACCAAGGTCGCCGGTCGGGACAAGCGGACTTCGCGCACCAGGTCGCCACGATGGAAATGCTTGACCACCAGATCGCGTTCGAAGCGGCCTGAGCAGATCCGGATGAACGCCAGACTATCGCGGTGCTTGGGATCCATGTTGGCCTGGATCTTGAACACATACGCGCTGAACGGCCCGCTGATCGGATCCAGCGCGGTCGCTGTATCCGGATCGCCGTGCGCAGATATCGGGGTCACCGGCCGCGCCGAGGGCGCCTGGGCCAATTCGACGAACGCATCGTAGAACGGCTCGATGCCGAAATTGGTGAACGCCGAGCCGAAGAACACTGGTGAAATCTTACCCGCGCGGAAATCCTCAAGCGTGAAATGGTTGCCCGCAACTTCGAGCATTTCGAGGTCATCTGCCAATTTCGCCCGGCGTTCTTCGCCGAGGGCGGCGAGCGCCACGGGTGATTCAAGAGCAACCGTCTGCATCACCGCGCGCGCTGCGCCACCAACCGCTGCCTTGGTGAACAGGCTGAGCAACTTGGTCCGCCGATCGGCGACACCGACGAATTCGCGGCCCGAGCCAATCGGCCAGTTCATCGCGCAGGCCTGAATGCCGAGCACTTCTTCGACCTCGGTCATCAACTCCAACGGGTCGCGTCCCGGCAGATCGAGCTTATTGATGAAGGTCAGCACCGGAATCCCGCGCAGACGACAGACAGCGAAAAGCTTTTTGGTCTGGACCTCGACCCCCTTCGCGGCGTCGATGACCATGATCGCGCTGTCGGCGGCGGTCAGCGTGCGGTACGTGTCTTCGCTGAAATCCTGATGGCCCGGCGTGTCGAGAATGTTGATCGTGTAGCCCTTGTACGGGAACTGCATCGCCGACGAGGTGATCGAAATCCCGCGCTCCTGCTCCATCGTCATCCAATCGGACGTCGCCAATTTTCCGCCCTTGCGATTCTTGACCATGCCGGCGGTGCGGATCATGCCCGAATACAGCAACAGCTTTTCGGTCAGCGTGGTCTTGCCGGCGTCAGGATGGCTGATGATCGCAAAGGTCCGCCGTTTGGCGGTTTCATTGCGCAGTTCAACTGTTTCGGCGACGTCATCGGTCATGGGGCGGGCACCTTGGCGCTTAGCGGCGCAGGGCAACCGTCACCCGCGATACTCAGTTTACGATCGACGCACCTGGGCCGGCGATTTGCCGACGTTGCTGCGCACCTGACGGGCCAGGGTATGGGCCGAGGGAAAACCGCTTTGGCGCGCGACCTCCGCGATCGGCAGGGCGGTTTCGCGCAGCAGCTGCAAAGCCCGTGCGAGGCGGATTTCGGTCAGCCAGATCGCCGGTGGATGGCCCAGCCTGACGTGTGCGGCGCGGGTCAGGTGCTCACGCGAGACGCCATGTCGCCGAGCGAGATCCTTCAGGGTGCCGACACTCACCGGCTGCGCGATCAGTTCTTCAAGCGCCCGATCAAGCGGCGCGCGGGTGCCGGCGCTGCGCCGTTCATCGAGCACCGCGAAGACTTGATTGACGAAGCCGTGCACCGCGGCGGCCCGCGCCAGCGGCGTAGCCCGGCTGCGGTCGTCGCTGAGGTCCATCAGCCGATCGAGCGCCTGGGCGATGCGCTCGTCATCGGCAAGTTCGTGGACGCTGCCGCAGCGCGCCTGCACCCACTGCCAATGCTCGTATAATCCAGCGCCCAGCAGAGCGACCCAGGCACAGCGGTACGGCGCGCGTTCGCCGGCAGGTTGCCCATAAACGCTGGCTTCACCGTGCTTGAACAACAGCAGCGAGCCGGGGCCGCACCACCGCTCAACTCCATCCGGGCCCCGGTGCAGGATGCGACCCTCAAGGGTCAATTGGACGTACACCTGGGCATCTGGAATCCGCTGGAGGTTGTCCCACCAATACGGCCGATTCGGGCCGACGAGCTGGCGCCCCCAGCCGTTGACCCGCCAGAGGGTAGCGTCGGTATCGATCGGCGCGGGCAGCATTGCCATGGGTCGACTTTCGGCGCAACGGGAATCACACAATGTCCACTTACCGCGCAATCCTAAGCTGCCGTGCGCGCAGCGATGGCCACGCTCTCGCGCATGGACCTCCGCGCTCGCTGCCTCAAAGCCAATCATGACCTGGTGGCCCACGGCCTAGTCCTGTTCACCTGGGGCAACGCCTCGGTGATCGACCGTGCTGAAAACGTGATGCTGATCAAACCCAGTGGCGTTGATTATACCGAGCTGACCGCCGACAAACTGGTCGCGGTGCGCTTGGCGGATGGCTCGTTGGTGCATCCCACCGGACTCAAACCCAGTTCAGACACTGCGACCCATCTGGCCCTCTACCGCGCCTGGCCGACCATCGGCGGCATCGTGCACACGCACAGTGAATACGCGACCGCCGCGGCGCAGGCGTGCGTCGACATTCCGGCCCAAGGCACGACTCACGCCGATTATTTTTATGGCGACATCCCGTGCACCCGGGCGCTGACCGCCGACGAGATCAACGGCGCCTATGAGGCAAACACCGGCGCGGTGATCGTCGAGACCTTCACTGCTCGCCAGCTTGATCCGCTGGCCATTCCCGGTTGCGTGATCAGTCAGCACGCCCCCTTTGCCTGGGGCGCGACGGTTGAAAAAGCGGTCTATCACGCCGCGGTGCTCGAACGCTTGGCGCGGATGGCGGTGCACACCACGATCCTCAATGCCCGGCCGCCGGCCTTGCCGAAACACCTGCTCGACCGGCATTACCTGCGCAAGCACGGCAAAGACGCGTATTACGGTCAGGTCTGATTTTTATTTATCGTTCGGTGCAGGTGGCTTGGGCTGAGGCTCAACGGCTGGGGGCTGGTCGACGGCCATAATTCCCATCATGACCGGATGCACGGCTCGACCCATCAAAACGGGCTGATCCTTCGGATTTTCCACAACCCCCACATCCCCCATGATCATCGGCTGCGGTTTCACTTCTGGTTTCACTTCGGGTTTTATGTGAGGTGTGATTTCTGCCTCGCCATGAAGTGTCGCCGCGACTTTTCCCATTTTTTGGTGCTGAGGTGGTTGTGGTGGAGCAGGCTCGCTGTGCGTAACCGGACCCTCGCCCTGGCACCCGGTCATCGCCATCGCCAACAGTGCAGCCATTCCGCCGGTCAGCACCTGCCGGCGCAGATCGTGGCTTCTTGACGGGTGGCTGATCAAACGCCCGTGCGCGTCGACCGGCGAACGCACACATACCCGACGCCCGCTGACTACTGCGCGCTCAAGCCGTTTCAGCGCGATTGTCCGCGCCGTCGGAGACAGACAGGTCAGGTCGACCACGTCCTTTCCACACTCGGCGCAATGCCGTCCGGCGGCGGCCGGGGTCATGGCATTCCAATCGGCGGCACACGGACTGGAGATGATCAAATCGGTCATGATTGAGGCCCTCAATCAGCTGACGGATGAGATGGCCCGACCACAGGAAGTATTTGGTTGAACTGAAGCATCGCTCCATCACGATGCGTCGATACAAGGATCTCATCATGGCCAAAGCCGCCGCCAAAACCGCCCCTTCGACTGCTCCGACCACCACCGGAGCCGCCAAGAAACCCTTCACCGATTTTGTGATCGCCGATCCCTCGCTGGCCGCCTGGGGCCGCAAAGAGATCGCCATCGCCGAATATGAAATGCCCGGCCTGATGGCCATCCGGCGCAAGTTCGAGAAAGCCCAGCCGCTCAAAGGCTCGCGGATCACCGGCTCGCTGCACATGACCATCCAGACCGCTGTGCTGATCGAGACCCTCGAAGCCCTCGGCGCCGAAATCCGCTGGGCCTCGTGCAACATCTATTCGACCCAAGACCACGCCGCCGCGGCGATCGCCGCCAACGGCACGCCGGTGTTCGCCAAAAAAGGTGAGAGCCTGGTCGAGTATTGGGACTACACCCACCGCATCCTCGACTGGAATGGCAAGGGTCCGAACCTGATCCTCGATGACGGTGGCGACGCGACGATGCTGGTGCACCTCGGCCAAGATGCCGAGCGCAACAGCAAGATCCTCAATCGCAAAGCCGACAACGAAGAAGAAGAAATCCTGCTCGCCTCGATCAAGGCCAAGCTCAAGGTCGATCCAACGTTCTACTCACGCGTCGGCAAAGAGATCCGGGGCGTTTCCGAAGAGACCACCACCGGCGTCCATCGGCTCTACGAGCGGGTCAAAGCCGGCACGCTGCTGTTCCCCGCGATCAACGTCAACGACTGCGTGACGAAATCGAAATTCGACAATCTGTATGGCTGCCGCGAATCGCTGATCGATGGCATCAAACGCGCCACCGACGTGATGATCTCCGGCAAAAAAGCGGTCGTCTGCGGCTATGGCGATGTCGGCAAAGGCTGTGCGCAGGCTTTCCGCGGCCAGGGTGC
>JANYGY010000117.1 GCA_025362255.1 Planctomycetales bacterium | reverse complement strand
CCGCTTCGTGACCGACGAAAGCGACGGCTGCACCTCGATCGCTGAGCGCCGCGACTTGAGCCGATTCCGTCGACAGGTGTTCACGACGCTGGCGCACGGCGGCGATCACCGCCTCTGAAGTAGCTCCCTCGATGGGGGTTTCGCCGGCTCCGTACACCGGCAGCAACACGACCCGGTGGGCTTGATCGAATGCGGCGACGAACTCGGCGAAACAATCGTGGGAGCTACTTCAGAGGCGGTGATCGCCGCCGTGCGCCAGCGTCGTGAACACCTGTCGACGGAATCGGCTCAAGTCGCGGCGCTCAGCGATCGAGGTGCAGCCGTCGCTTTCGTCGGTCACGAAGCGGTCGCCGGCGACACCGTCCTGATTCTGGGGGCCGGCGATGTCGGCGATTGCGCGGTGCTGGTGCGCGATTTTTTTCATCGCGGCCGGCAGGGGCCGGCCAGTGATGTCTCTTCGCCAGATTTTCTTGTCCACTCTCTCGTCCACTCTCTCGTCCACTCTCACCAATTTGAGCTGACCTGTGTTTCCGCTTGAGCACCTCAGCCCCACCCTGCGTCAGCGCAACCGCGTCGAGACCCTTCGTCTCGCCGAGCTGACGACGATGCGCATCGGCGGGCCAGCGACGGTGGTCACGCTCGAAGATCGTCGCGACCTGCCCGAGGTGCTGGCCCTGCCGCATCGCTGGCTGGGCAAAGGAGCGAATCTGCTGGTCGGTGATGCGGGCGTTCCTGAAATCGTGGTCCGTCTCGGGGCAGCGTTTGAGATCCTCGATCTCGGCGATCCAGCAGTGCTGGCTCCTGGGGCACAGCGCACGATCACCGTCGGCGCCGGACTTGATCTCGCAAAATTGATCAACGCTACGGTGAAAGCCGGGCTGGCCGGCCCTGAAGGTCTGGCCGGCGTGCCGGCGATGGTCGGCGGCGCGCTGCGCATGAACGCCGGCACGTCGGCGTGCTGGATCCTCGATTGGGTCAGCCGGGTCGAGGTGCTGCTGCCGGGCGAGGACGCGCCGCGGTGGCTCGAGCGCAGTGAGATCCCGGCGGCCTATCGCACCAGTGGCCTGCCCGCAGGCACGTTGTTCCTCAGCGCTGAATTGCGTTTGGCCGCAGCTGACCCGGAGGAGCTGCGCGCGGCGGCGACCCGCCTCAAGCAGGCCAAGGCCGCGACCCAACCGTTGGCGTTGGCGAGTGCCGGCTGCGTGTTCAAGAATCCGGCACCGGGTTGTCCCGCCGGCAAGTTGATCGATGAGCTGGGCTTCAAAGGCGCACGCGTCGGCGGCGCCGAGGTCAGTGCCGTGCACGCCAATTTCATCGTCAACCCGCAGCGCACAGCGACGGTTGCCGACGTTACGGCGCTGGTGCGGCAGATCCGGGGCGCGGCCTGGCGCGAGCGCGGCATCGTCATGCAGCTTGAGATCGAGACCTGGGATTGTCCGGCTGAATTGCACGCTCATCCTCAAACTCTGCTGGAAACCGTCGCATGTCCGCGCTGAAAATCGATGTCGTGATGGGCGGCCCAGGCCATGAGTCGGCGATCAGCCGCCGTTCAGGGGTGGCGATCGCCGCCGGCCTGCAACGTCGCGGCCACGATGTGCTCAGCATCGACGTGATGACCACCCTCGACCACAAACTTCTGCGCGCCGGGGCGCTGGTGTTCAACATCGTGCACGGGACCTACGGCGAAGACGGACGTCTGCAGGCCGAGCTGGATGCGCTCGGCAAGACCTACGTCGGATCCGATGCGCTGGTCAGCGCCCGCTGCATGGACAAGGAGCAGACCAAAACCGTGCTCAAAGCCGCCGGCATCCGCGTGCCGTGGGGCGTGCCCATCCATCTCGGCACGCCCTTCCAGGTGAAGGATCTCAGACTGCCGCACTTCGGACCCTTGGTGCTCAAGCCGCGCAGCGATGGCAGTTCGGTCGGGCTGCGGATGGTCGCCAATCCCAGTTTCATCCTGCCGACCTGCGAAGAGCTGGTGCGCGAGGTCGGGGCGATCGCCTACCTGCTCGAAGAACAGCTGCCCGGTCCCGAGTACACCGTCGCGGTGCTCGGCGAAGGCCCGGCAGCGCGCGCCCTGCCGCCGCTGGCGATCACTCCCGCCACGGGAATTTTTGATTTCGAGGCGAAATATCAGCGCAGCGATACGGCTGAACAGCCGGTTGCGGATGCGTTGCTGGCCCAGCGCCTCGGCGATCTGGCGTTGGCAGCGCATCGGGCTGCTGGCTGCCGCGACATCAGCCGCAGCGATATAATGCGCACCGCGGATGGCGATTTCGCGGTGCTGGAAATCAATACGCTGCCAGGGTTCACCAGCACCAGCCTGGTGCCCAAGGCGGCGTTGGCGGCGGGCCTGACGTTTGACGACCTGGTTGATGATCTGGTGCAACGCGCTGCGGCGCGAGAGGTGAACCATGGCCCGACGCGTTGAAACCGAACTGCGCGAAGCGATCTCGGGCGACTTGTCGCCGTCGCATCGGATCAGCCTGATCGAGCTCGACGATGAGCCGCAAGCGCTGATCGACGTGGCGATGCGCAAACGTGCCGAGGCTGAGGGCGATAAGCTTCAACCCGCCAGCCAGCCGAGCACGCGACGCCGCAAACGCGCCGCAAAGCCGCAGCGCGCGCCGACTCATTCCGACATTCCGACGCCCGGCGGCAGCGCCCTCGATGGCGTGCCTTCTGGCCCATCCGGTTGGTTCACCCACACCGGCGTGCAGCCGTGGAGCGCCGTCGCGATCATCGCCGCGGCGGCGCTGATCCTGTTGTCGCTGGTCGCCGTCGGTGATCTGCCCAAGCCGCTGCCAGTGGCCAACGTCACGATCTCGTGGCTGCCCGGACCACGCGTGCCTGACGCCGAAGTCCTCAGCTGGCTGCGCCGTTGCCCGCAATTCGACAAGCTCAACGAGCCGAACGAATGGGTGCTGCAGAAATTGGCCGATCATCTGCGCGCGCTGCCGGCGGTGGCCGAAGTCCGTCAGGTGCGGCTCTATCACGAAAACGGCAAAGTTTCGGCCGTCCGGCGCATTGCGGGCAAGCCGCCAGTGCTGGTCCAGGTCGAGGGCATCCGACGCACCGTCGAGGTCCAGATCGGGCTGAGGCAACCGTACCTTCCGGCCGTGTTGAAGGACGGCACCCGGGCGTGGATCGACGCCCAAGGCGTGGTTCTGCCCGGCGTGTTGCCCAACCCCGGAGTCCAGCGGCCCCTGGTGCGCGGACTCGAAGCCGGTGGCCGCGCCGGCGTGCTGACGGCCGTTGATCTGTGGACGCGCCTCGAGCCGCAGATCGAAAAAGGTCTGGTCAGCGACATCGTGCTCAACGATGTCCTCGACCCGCTGGTGCTGGCACCACCGGCTGCCAGCGGACCAACACCACCTCCTGCGGTGACCTCGTTAAGTGCACCCCGCGGCGTCGTGCTCTATACCCGTCAGGGTTCAAAATTGATCTGGGGCCGACCCGGTGAAGAGCGTTTCGGCGTGCAGGTCGACGACAAGATCCGCGACTTGGTGCACACCATCAAATGCCAAGGCGACCTGAGCCGCATCGAACGGATCAACGTGCGCTTCAAAGAACCCTTTTATCTTTTGCGCTGATCGAACCCCATGCCCGCAACCGTCACTCTCCGCCGGGACATCGACTCCGAAGACCTGCTGGTGATCGTCCTGATCTCTAGTCAGCATCTGACCGGAGTCATCGCCTTGATGAGCGCCGAATACGGGACCAAGACCATCGCCTATAAGCGCATCGAGGTGCCGTGGACCGAACTTGAAGAGCGTGAGCAGCGCACCGCGGTCGGCGAAATCATCACCAAGGTTTGCGATAGCGCCGGCGTCGAAGCGCGCAGCGTGTACCTGTCGCGCGCCGATGTCAGCATCGTCTCCCGGTTAGTAGTCGGCGATGTCAGCTTTGAAGGCATCCTGCAACCGATCACTGCCCATGAGATGGACTGGGCATTGCTGCGCGCCCAGGAAAAGCCGGTCGGCACCGAGCAGGAACTGATCGACATCATTCCGGTGAAATGGGAATGCCATGGCGCCGTGCCCCGCGCCCAGCTCACGAAGCCGTTGACGGTCAAACTCAATCGCGCCGAAAAGAGCGAAGCCAAACGGCTGCACCCGCTCGGCGAAGAATGCAAAGGCCTTGGTTGCCACGCCTTGCAGATCCTCGCTCGGCGCGGGTATCGCAGTGAACTCGATCAGCTCGCTCATTCGCTCGGCCTGCGCTGCGATGGTGTGATCGCCCAGCCTGCGGCGCTCTATCGCGGAATTTCGGCGCGCCTGATGGCGACCGGCTGGACGCTGGTCGTCGATTGCGGCGCGCGGCACACCAGTTTCCTTTTGCGTTCTGGTGAACGCCTGCTGCGCATCCGCACCTACGACTTCGGCGGCGATGATGTGACCAAGCGGTTGATGAGCGAATTGCAGATCGACGAGGCCCTGGCCGAAAGCCTCAAACGGGAAGTCGATGTCGGCGCCGGCGAAGGTTCGCATGCCGCCGGCCAGCAACTGATCTGGACCGATGTGATGGCCCAGCGCCATGCCCTGCTGCCCTCGGCGGCGCGCATCTGCCGGGCCTCGATGCTCGATTTCTTCAGCCGCCGGGCGCAAGAGCTGCAAGAGGACGCGGAGAATCCGCTGCCGCGGCGCGGCCACATCCACCTCGTCGGACGCGGCAGCCAGATCGGCGGCCTCACCGGCCTCCTCCACGAACTCTTCGGCCTCGATGTGCAGCTTGGCACCGGTGGTCGCGAACGCCGCGACGAACGCGATGTCGGCGAAGAGCTAGAGAACATTTTATTATCGGGATTGGTGGTGTCGGCGATCGAACAGCGGCGCGCCTCCCGCGACCGCGAAGGTCGTAGCTTAGCCAAGCAGGCCAGTGGGTTATGGTCATGGCTGATGCGTCCGTTCGAATAAAAATTGGTGAGATAACAGGCTAATTTGCGGAATCTGAAAACGCAGGGTATGTTGTCCGACCAAGGACGGTTCCCATGCGCTTCATCCCAAAACGTACTTTCTTCACCTCCTCCACGGTCACGCATGTCGCCCTCGGCGGCGTGGTCTTGACCTTGGCCGCCCTCACCGGCTGCAATGGCCTGAAGAAAGCAGACGACGAAGCGCCAGCGGCACCGGCTGCCCGCAAGTACAGCGGTACGGCCAGCGTCGGGGATTTCCTGACCGTCAGCCTCGATCCCGTGACCCAGATGATGGACTATAATAATACCACCAATCATCAGCATTATTCGGTGGGCTACACGCTCGCGAGCGATGGCACTTACACCTTCGCCGATCCCACCGGCAACCTCGTCAGCGGCTATGAGTTGCCCGGCTATGCGATGGTCCTCGAAGCGAATAAAGCGGGGCCACTCGCTGACACTCCGGCTTTGATCACCGCGATCCAAACGACCACGGTGACCACCGCTGTTTTCAGGAATAAAGAATACAATTACATGCAATTCCGCACCAACAGTGGCGGTATCGAAGTTGGCCACGTAACGGCTGACGGCGTGGGAAATATCACTCCGAACAGCTATTGGCCGTTTGGCGCTTTTAACGGGGGCGCGGCCAGCGAAGTATTCAACAATAGCGTTCTTCCAACCACGGGTGTGGTGCCCAATGCTGACAATTCTGCGCTGATTTTGACCATGACCCAGAATGGCATGACCGAGAGCAACTACGTCTTCGCCACCACCGGCGGTTTTCTAGCGGTCGATACGCCTAACGGTGCAATCGTGTGCATGCAGGCGCGGACATCTGGTGAATTTGACGCGACTACCATGGCGGGTCGCTATCAGGCGATTTTGTATCAGAAGAACGGCTGTCGCACCGGCATGAACAATGCCGAGACCAGCGCCAGCCAAGACATCGTCAAAG
>JANYGY010000115.1 GCA_025362255.1 Planctomycetales bacterium | reverse complement strand
ACCACCAGCAAGGCGCCGTGCTGCTGGCACAACCCGCTGAGGATCTTGAGGAACCCCGCAGGCGCCGGCACCACGCCACCTTCGCCTTGGATCGGTTCGATGAACACTCCGGCGATGTCGTCGCTGCCGCTGGCGGTGAATGCAGCGGTAAGCGCCGCGACATCGCCAAAGGGAAGGAATTCCACTTCCGCCAGGGGGGCGAACGGTTCGCGGTATTTGGGATTCGCGGTCAAGGCCAAGGCGCCCATGGTGCGACCGTGGAAACCGCCGTGGAAAGCGAGCAGCCGTTTCTTGGTGCCGCCGTGGACCTGATTGCCCCACAACCGAACGATCTTGAGGGCTGCTTCGTTGGCCTCGGTGCCCGAAGTGCAAAAAAGCACTTTTCCTGGAAATGAGGCCTCGACCAGCAGGCGCGCGAGGTCCTCCTGTTCAGCGATCGTGTAATAATTCGAGACATGGGTCACCGCCTGCGCCTGCCGGCAGATCGCCGCGACCAGTTCCGGATGGCCATACCCGAGGGCGCTGACCGCGACTCCGGCAAACGCGTCGAGGTAGGCTTTGCCCTCGCTGTCGAAGAGGTAACAACCCTGGCCGCGCACAAAACGCACTGGTGACCGATTATAATTCTGGGTCAGGTACGATTCAGGTGACGAAGACGGGGCAGACATGGGTTTTTCCCTGGGGAATAACGAGCTTTGCGTGTAGCGACGGGATGCAACCATGCGGCCATTCATCCATTTACACCCTGCGCTTGAGTCCTTAAGGTCAGGGCATCCTGGAGTTGCTCGGCCGCTATGGATAATCTTTCCGCAATGCCCGAAGTCCCTGGTCAGTCGCATCCCTCGCCGGCGTCGACGGGAGCCGTCCCGGCTCCACGTTTCACCTCTTGGGCCGCATGGTTTGTACCGGTGGCGTTGATCACCGTGGGTCTCGATCTGCTGTCGAAGCAGGTGCTCTTCGCGTTGCCCCATTCGACCGAGTTCCCGTCGTGGATCAGTCTCGCCTATAACCAGGGCGTGGCCTGGAGCCTGTTCGCCGAGCACCCTTGGCTGGTGGTCGGTCTGACGGTGGTGCTGATCCCGGTCCTCGCGTGGGTCTGGTGGTCTCAATACCGCCGGGTGGGGCGATTTGAAAACGTGGCCTTTGGTTTGGTTTTGGGTGGTGCGTTGGGCAATGCGGTCGATCGCTTGGGAATGGCCAGCGGCCAGTTGCCCGGGGTACGCGATTTCCTGCATGTCGATCTTGGATTCCCGCCCTTCAATCCCTGGCCTACCTTCAACCTCGCCGACTCGGGAATCTGTGTGGGTTTCGCTGTGCTGGTGCTGCTTTCATTCCGGCCCGCGGCCTCGCCCGCGGCCACTCCTCAGAGCTGATCCCTAACGCCCATGCGCTACAATCCCGCACGTCAGGAAGTCATCCTCAAGGTCGTCTATTACGGCCCGGGATTGGCCGGCAAGACCACCAATCTGCAATTCCTGCAAGGCCGGGCGCCGGGCGCCAGCGAGCTGATCAGCATCGACACGCATTCTGAGCGGACCCTGCAATTCGACTTTCTGGCGACCGAGCTGGGCAAGGTCCAGGGATTCGATCTGCGCCTCGATTTTTCGACGGTTCCTGGTCAGTCGTATTACGCAGCCACCCGGCGTCAGGTGCTGGCCGGTGCTGACGGCGTGGTGTTCGTCGCCGATTCGCGGCGTGAAGCGCTCGATGAGAATATCGATGCGATGAATGAGATGCTGAACAATCTCAGACATCATCAGCTGCCCGACGACTTGCCGATCGTCATCCAATACAACAAGCAGGATCTCCCCACGGCGGTGCCCCCGGGTCAATTGCAGCCGCTGCTGAATGTGCGCAGCTGGCCGAGCTTCGGGGCCGCTGCCGGCAATGGCGAAGGCGTCGCCGAGACCTGCGAGGCGCTCGCCCGGATGCTGATCGATCGCCTGGCGCATACCGAGCTGCCCGTGATCGTCGCCACCGGCGACAGCATCCCGGTGACCCGCACACCCGCACCCGCGGCGCCGAAAAGCTGGCTGATCACCTGTTTCCGCTGCCAAAGCATGCTCGATGTGCCGAGTGCGGTGGTTGGCGAGATCTACACCTGCGGCGTGTGCCAGACCCAGCTGCAGGTAGTCGACCCGGATCGTGGCACCACCCGCCTGCCGCAGAATGCGCCGCGGCCGATCACCGGGCGCCATCCGCAGCCCCGGCCATCGCAGAATTTTGATCAGGATTATCAGGCCTACGAGGAACCGCGGCCCATCAGCGGAACCTACCCGGGCAATGCCGGCGTGGAAAATTCAGCCAGTGGCCATGCAACCAGCGGTTACGCCACGGGTGCCCTCAAGCCGGTCACCGGCGTGCACGTGCGACCGGGTTTCATCGCTCCGGCCGGCGAATTCCCGCTCGACGGTTTCACGGTGCTCAATCTGCTCGATGAAAATGCCCAAGGCCGGCGTCTGCGGGTACGTGAAACCGCCAGCGGCAAGACCTATCGGGCTCTCGTCCTGGCTCCGGCGCTGTTGGTCCAGCCGGGATATTTCGAAACGGTCGAGCCATACACGCGAATGACCGGCCCGGTCCAGCATCCGAATCTGCTGCATCTCGCGTCGTTTCGTCAAAACGGCGACGCGTTGGTTTTTTTGTCGGCCGATCCGACTGATCATGAATCCCTGGCCCATGTGCTGTCGCGCCGCCGCGCGCTCGCGCCGCCGCATGCGATCGGGATCATCCGCCAGCTGGCGTTGGCCCTCGAAGAAGGTGCCCGTCATGGCGCCATCCATGGTTGGCTGCGCCCCGATGTGGTGCTGCTCGCACCTGATGGCAGCGCCTTGCTGGATGAGCTGTGCGTCCCGCCGAATCACCGGTTTCTGGTGCGTGAACTCGCCGGCGTCAGCGCCGCCACCGAATATTATCTCGCTCCCGAATACTTGAACGACGAGCAACGTGGCGACATCCGCGCTGACATCTTCCTCCTCGGCGCGTTGCTCTTCCGGATGATCACCGGTGAAGGTCTCGTCACCGGCTACAGTGCTCTTGAAGCGTTGCATAAATTGACCGCCAACGGGCCGCGGATGCTGCGTGACGCGCAGCAGGGCATCTCTCGTGAGTTGAATAATTTCTACCTCAAGCTGGTCGCCGTCGATCGTGCACAGCGCTTTCAGACCTATGGCGAACTGCTCGATGGGATCGACCGCTTTGGCGGCGGTGCCAAGCGGCAGCATCTCCAATTGACCGGCACCCAGATGCGGCCGGCAACCTTGTCGGCCAATCGTCAGCCGCCTCCCCGGCCATCAGGTCATTCCGCCAGCGGTGGGGTTCAGACTGGACGGCGTGGCGGTACTGGGCCGTTGCCTTCAGCGCCGCGTGGGCGGGTTGGCAGGGGCACCGACCCGAGCGGCGGCCACGCGATTCTTCCGCCGACCAGACGCCAGCCTGAGAGCAACGGTCCGCTGGCGATCGTGATCCTGGTGCTGGTGGTGCTGGCCGTCGCCTTGGGCGCGGTGTTCGTCCTGCAGTCGGATCGCAGCCATAGCGCGGCGAATAATGCGGCCAACGACACGCCCTCGACGACGCCGCGCAGCGAAGTCACGGTGACGCCGGTCAGAGCGGTCACGCCGGTGAATCCGATTTCGCCGATAACCGTGCCCGGTGGAGAGCGCGGGCGGACGGTCGGTACGCCAGGTGCGCCCGGTGAAATGGCGATGACCGCCGCGCAACGGCTCGAGGTCAAACGCACCATCGCTGATCAGCTGGTGGCCGAGCAGTTCGGAGCAGCCTTGAAATCGTGCGATCGTTTGGCGGATCCGGTCGACAAACGCGAAAGCCAGGCGTTGGTGCTGGCCAAGCACGATGGGCGCAAGCACGACATCGAGTCAATGCTGCGCGCCGGCGTCGATCCGGTGCTGATCCGCAAAGCGCTCGAACAGACGCGCCAGACCTGGGGCCTGCCTGGGGATCTGGAATGGGCGGTTGCCGTACAGTCGAAAGCCGACGCCATGGCGCTCGGTGCGCCCGCGCCGACGTTACCGGAAGATACTCAGGAAAGCGGAAAAACCCCGGCTAATTCCCAGGGGGAATGGGGACCTAACCGTCCCGCCCCGTTGGTCGCGACGCCGGCTACGCCTACGGATCCGATGGCTGGTACGGTTGCTGGCTCAGGCACGCATCCGGTCGCCGCGCTGGTCAAACCTGAGATTCCTCCGGCAGTGGATGCCGCCGCGACGGCCTATGGCGCGGTGCTCCGGGCACTGGTGGCCAATCAGCCGAGCCAGGCCCAAGCCGCGATGACCGGACTTGAGCCCGGCGCACCGGCGGTGGTCGCATTGCGGCAACTGATCGACTGGTGGCCAGCCCGCACGCAGCTCATCAATCGCGTCGCCGGGACCAAAGTGGTCAAGCTGCGCTTCAGTCATCCGACCACCAATGAGCTGGTCGATGTCACCGCGGCTGACGCCGCCGGCGTCACCGTGGCGTCAGCCAGTGGCAGCAGTTCGGTGCTGACGTGGGGTCAACTGCCGATGAAGGTCCAGGCCAAGTTGTTTGCCGATGCGGCAGCCGCACCGGGCACTCCGGCGGATGAACTGGGTGGTGGCATGGCGGCGCAGTTGGTCGCCGATGACGCGATCCAGGCCGGAGTCATCGCCCGACGCAGCAAGACAATTTTGGCCGAAAAGACCGCGCAGGTCGACCTGTTGATCGAGCTGGCGGGTCGGCGGATCGCGCTCACGGTCTTGAACAAGGGCTTCGACGCCGCGCGCGCCGGCAACTTCAAAGCGGCGAGCGAGGCTTTGGCCGAAGTCCGCAAAGGTGATAAGAATGTACTGAAGGCGATGGATGCCGAGGTCGAACGCCTGGACGCAGCGATCAATCAGCCGCCGTTGCCCGTTACCCCCGGCGTCGCGGCGCCGGCCAACGAACCTGTGGTCGGCCACGAGCTGCCGCGCGATCTCAAAGATCGCCAAGCGGCGTTGCGCACCCTGGGGTGGGAGCCCGTGGGCGATGCGTGGCTGGACGGCACGTCGGTGCAGTTGCTTGCCAACACCGGCATCTCGTTCGAGATGACCAAAGGCGTTGCCGGTTTCACCATCGAGGCGCAAGGCAGCGGCTATCTGCGCCTGATTCCAACGCGGGGCGCCGCCAGTGCCGGGGTCAAAGGCGGCGTGCCGTTGCCGCTGTCGCCCGACCGGGTCAATAACTATACGGTGAACTTCACTCGCGACGCAATGGTGGTGCTCGACAACCGCGGCACCGTGATCCGCAGTTTGCCGCTGACCGCTCCTCCGACGGTCTTCCTCATCATCAGCACGGCTGATGCGACATTGACCACGGTGCCGAAGCCGACTATTCCCTAGCTTGCCGTTTAGACGCTCTTTGCTGTTCCTTACCCACCTAAAAAAGCACCCCCGAGCACGCATGGCCCCGCAG
>JANYGY010000062.1 GCA_025362255.1 Planctomycetales bacterium | reverse complement strand
CGTGCCGGTGATCGTCTGCCCCGGCGCGACCGAACCGAACAACAGTTCGTCTTCCCACAGCGGGCTGAATTTATCGACCTGGACCGAGCCGAAGAGATGACCGATCGGAGTGGTCCCATGATTGGTGACGCTGAAGGTCAGTTCAGTCGGCACTGGCGAGTCCACGCTGCTGGCGACAATTTCGGTCGGCCCGGTGTAGGCCATCGACAGCTGGTCGGCGGTGGGCAGCCCGGCGTCGCCCCAGGCGATCGGCTGGGCCTGTTTGGCAAGGGTCGACGCCAGGGCCAGCGATTCGCGTTCGGCGGCCACCTGCATCGGGGTCTTGAGCTGGGCGAGAAGGAATTGGCGCAGCGTGCCGCCCTTCAATGCCGCGCTTGCGGCATCGACGAAATCAGGCGCGCCGGCCACTGATGACATCAGGTTGATGACCAGCGCGGCTTCCTGATCCGGGGCGAATTCGCGGGCCGAGATGCCTGATTGCTTGAGCTCGTCCTTGGTCTTGAAGGCCGCCACCCAGCCGAGGTGATAAGCACTGTCGTGGGCATAGGCCTTGTGATTGGCGAGGGCGAATTCGTCGTCTTCCTCACGCTCGCGCGAGAACGGCCGCAGGCGGTCGAGCGAGCCGTCTTTTTTCAGGCTGTGGCGCACCAGGTGCACATCAGGCGCGACCCCGACATCCTGGATGCTGACGCCGCCCGGAAGTTGGTATTCTTGGATCGTCAACTTCAGGCGACTGCCATCGCGCATATCGCGGATGGTCTGCACCGAGCCTTTGCCGAAGGTCGTGGTGCCGAACACCACCGCGCGATCGTTGCGTTGCAGGGCGCCCGACAGGATTTCCGCGGCTGAGGCGCTGCCCGCCGAGGTCATCACCCCGAGCGCGAATTGATAGGCTTTGCGGCCATCGCTTTTGGTGATCGTCGGTTCGCCATCGATGGTCACCGTGCGCACGATTTCTTGGCCACGCGAGAGGAACAGATCGCTCACCAGGATCGCTTGCTTGAGCAGGCCGCCGCCGTTGAAGCGCAGGTCGAGCACCAGCGCTTTGAGCGGGCTGTCCTTTTGCAGGTCGTCGATCGAGGCCTTGAGATCGCGGGTGGTGTTGTCGTTGAACTCGTCCATCCGGACATAACCGATGTCGCCCTGCCGATGCGAGCGCATGGTGATGATCTGCACCAGATCGCGAGTGATCGCCAGATCGAGGGTGCGGTTCGCGGTGCGTCGTTCGAGGGTCAGGGTGACCTGGGTGCCCTTTGGCCCTTTGATCCGGCGAACCGCCTGATCGAGGGAAAGACCTGCGGTTTTTTCGCCGTCGATCGCCAGAATCACATCGCCGTCCTCGACCCCGCCGCGTTCGGCGGGCAGTCCGGGCATCACCCGATCAATCGCGATCAGGCCTTCATCCTGGGTCAGCCAAGCGCCGACGCCGAAGAATTCGCCAGAGATGATGTCACCGAAATCGCGCGCGGGCTCGGGCGACATCAACACGGTATGTGGGTCGAGGCTCAGCAGGGCGCCGTTGATCAGGGCATAGGCAAGTTCGCGGCGGCGCTCCTTGGGGAATGTCGTGCCGTCGATGACCTTGCGCACGGCTTCGAGGAGCAGCATCGCGTCATCGAGCGTCGTTGGATCCGGCGCTGGGATGTCAGTGCTGACGTCCTTGACGATCACCGTGATGCGCCCGTCGAGCCATCGCGTGTCGATCGTCACTTCGCTGGTTTCGAGCATCCGCAGGCCGCGCTCGACCATGATCTTGGGTTTGAATCGCGACGGATCGTAATACGAGCTTTCGAGATATTTGCCGATCGTTGGCGCCATATCCGGAAACGGTAACGGATCGTCTGCCCCGCTCAGCCAAGCGGTCAGCAGCAATAGGGTCGGCACCAAACGGATGGAAACGCGCATCAGCGTAGAGTAATACGCTCGCCAGAGGGCACTACCCCCGGCCACCTTACACGATTTATCAGGTGCGCTCGGGAAGTGCCTCACCGGGAGCGCGGCTGGCGGGATCGTTGATCTGGATCACCACCATCGTCAGGTCGTCATCATGGCCCCGGCCACGGGTCCACTCGTCGATCTCGGTATTGATCAGGGCCATCATCGCCGTGGGCCCGAGACCGGCCTTGGCGCCCTGCATCGCGATCGCGGCAAACCGGTCTTCGCCATACGGCTCGCCGGCAGTGTTGGTGCCTTCAGGGAAACCATCGGTGTAGAGAATCAGGTAATCGCCCCAGTCAGGGCGATAGATTTCGGACGCCGGCCAATCGCCGCTGTCCATGATCCCCAGCGGCATGCCGCAGCTTTCCAGCCACCGCGGTTCGCCGCGATGCAGCCACAGCAGCGGCGTATGCCCGGCCGAGACATAGATGAAGGAGCCATCGGTCGGATCCATCTCGACCAGGGCGGCGGTCATGAAGCGACCGCTTTGGGTGTGGAACAGGCCCTCATTGAGCAGCCGGAAACACGGCTCAGGAGGCGTGCCGGCGCGGAATTGCTGTTGCAGCAGCACATGCGCCATGGTGGTGAACAAAGCCGCGCCCAGGCCATGGCCGCTGACATCGCCGATCATTGTCAGCAGCCGTCCTTCGCGATCGATGTAGGTGTAATAATCGCCGCCGGTTTCCGAACACGGCCGCGAGCAGCCCTCGATCAGGATCTCTGCCGGCGCCAGACCCCCGAGCGGAAACATGCTCGCCTGCACCGACTTGGCGAGATCCATCTCCTGCTTCAGGCGTTCGCCGTCGACCATCGCCTTGATCAGCTGCGCGTTGTCGAGGGCGATCGCCGCCAAACTGCACACCGTCTCGGCCAGCCGTTGCTGACCCGGGCCGAATGTCTCGGCCGGATTCGCCAACAGCACCACGCCCTTGGCGGCGTCGCGGGTGGTCAGCGGCAACGCCAGCAAACCGGTGAGCTGGGCGCTGAGCCCGCTGAGGTCGAGCATCGCCGCCTGTTGGTCGCCGGCGACGCAGAGCAAGGCCCCCGAGCTGTGCACGACATCGACGACCCGTTGCCCAGTGGCACGCAACAGGATGTGATCGAGGTGGGTTTCACGCAGACCCCAAGTGACCCGGGTGATCAGCTTGCCGGTCTCGTCGGGCACCAGCACCGCGCCGACTTCGGCCTGGACCGAGGTCAGCACGGTTTCGAGGATCTTCACCAGCAGCACATCGACTTCGAGATGGCGCAGCAGATCGCCTGCCGTCAGCAGATGCGTGATCTGTTCGCGGGCCAAGCGCAGCTCGCGGCTGGTCGATTCTTGACGATGGATGTGCATCAGCACCGGGCCGAGAATCGAGCACAGGCGGGCGATGCTTCCGGGCTCGGCGGTTGCGGGATTCACACACAGCAGACCGACTGCTTCCTTGCGGCTATGGAGGATGAATTGCTGCGGCTCGGGTTTCAAATCCAACGGCAGATCGGGGGCGTTGCGCTCGCAGGCGAAGGCCGCCGCAGAGTAGAACACCTGGGCTTGGGTGTCGGCCAGATACAGCCGCGCCGGCGTCGCACCGAACAGATCGAGCAATTCAGCCAGACGCTTGAGCAGGGTCGCGCTGCTTTCGGCTTGCAGCAAAGCGTCGGCTAGATCCTCGAGGATGTCAGGAGCGAAATCGTGAGCCATGCGGTCAGCTTACACCGTAAGACCCTCGTTCGCGAGGGCGGCTTTCAGGATGCTGGCTCGCTGGTGGCAGTTGCCGCATGGACGTCGCGCCACCGCGCGACTTTCGCCGCCCGGTGGGCCTGCACGCGGATCACCAGGGGCTTGATCGCCAGATAGCCGAGAGCGCCGACCAGTATGCCGACAACCACCGTGCCGAGGAGCAGCGGCACGACGATCTGGCCGATCAGCGCCCCGCCGGCGTGCAGGGTCACGGTCAGGCCATCGTGACTCAGCCGGTCGGCGAGCTGCTTGAGCGCAGCCACCGTCACCGGTTCAACGCGGGTCAACGCGGCCCCGACCAGATAACAGCCGTACCAGATCGGCAGCGTGGTCGCTGGATTACTCAGCCACGACCACGGCATCGACGCGACCACGTTGGCGCGAAAAATCCGGGCGCAGACCATGCCCACCACCATCTGGCCGAAGATCGGCAACACGCTGCTGAACAAGCCGCAGGCGCAGCCCATGGCGATGCGATAGGGAGTATCTTCAAGGCGCATCAATCCGCGCAGCGTCTTGACGCAGACGTGCCACAACCGGCGAGGCCACGATTTGCGCGTTGGCACGATCGCGTCAGCAGACGGGGCGGAGTTGAAGAACAGATGAAGTGCGCTTCATGCCGCCTTCAGATTCGCCCAGCGTAGGCATCGTCGAGCCGTAAACTGACGCATGAGGCGTCGGAAATCCCGATGCATCTACGTTTTTTTAGGCACCCCGGCGAGGTGTTCTGGAAACGCAGATCGGCCGCAGCTGCGTTTCCAGGGTTACCAGCGATAGCCCAGTCGGAAGTATGCGGTGGTCGCTTCCTTGCCGTCGATCTGATGGGCGACGCCGAATCCCGGCGCCAGGCGCAACGCCCAGATTTCGAGATCGACCGCCAACTCGCCGCCGACCGAGCGGTACCAGTCGCCGTCGCCGTGCACGTGATCGGTCGAGACCTGCGCCGCGTCGAGAAACCCTTCGAGGGTAACTTGGCGCACGCCGAACGGGGTGGTCCCGAAATTGGCGAATGGCCGCCACACCGGCAGGCGATACGCCCCGCTGTAGCCCAACAGATAATACCCAGACACCAGACGTTCGGGGTATCCGCGCGGGGTCAGCACCGTCGCCGTGCCGCCGATGGTGAAAGCGCCCTGGAGAGTGGTCGCTCCGTCAGGATCGCTCCACCCGGCATATCCAGCGCCGACCACCTGATGGCCCCAACGCGGTGCGATGCTCCAAGTGTACGACCCCATGCCGACCAAGCGCTTGCGGTAGAGATCACCTCTGAGTCCATTGCCCCCGCTGACGCGATAGCTGGCGAGCAGCGTCGGCCCGTTTTCACGGCTGTAGCTGGTCGGAAAGCTGGTGACATCCGCGTATCCCACGGTGGCTTCGGCATATTTCTCATTGCCGGTGAACGGCGCGACGCTGATCACGGTCTCGTTGGCGTAGCGCTCGGCTGCCGAGGCGACCTCGCGATACCGGGTGCCGCCCAGGGCCAGGCCGACACTGATCCGCCGTTCACTGCCGCTGAGATTCCAGCCGACCCCGGCTTCGACGGTGGTCTGCGATTCGGTGTAATCATACAACCGACCGCTGCTGGTCAGGACGTCGTCCGCGTAGGTGACTTCGGCGCGCCACGCCTGCGCGCGCAGGCCGAGGACATACGGCGACCAGGTGTAGCCCGCATAGCCGACCGGAATGCGTTCGCGGTCACCCACCCCGGCGCCGACCACCGCCACGTGGGTATACAGGGGATCAGCGGCAATCGCCTGAACGCCCAGCCCACCGAATGGCGTGACCGCGGTGCTCGGGGTCCAAAAAAGGAAACGCAGTTCGCGCAGCCCCCAATAGGCGTGATCAGTGACCGGAATCGCCGCCGCGTCGGCCGCCGGGGGCAACGGAGTCGGCGCCCGCGCAACGCTGGAATCCTGGAACGCCAGTGGCCCTGGCTCGGCCTTCACCGGCGCTGGCCACGCCAACGTGATCGTCGGCACGCTGGTCGCGAACGTCGCCGGATCGTTGGCGATCCGAGCCAGGAACGGCCCGTGCCGATCGAACGCGACCAACGCCAGCTCGCGGCCATCCGGGCTGGGCACGCACGCGGTGACCGCCCCCACGACATTGGTCACCGGGACGAGAATCCCCGGCGCCGCCAGATCCAGACGATACGCGTTCGGCACTCCGGTGTGGTCAGCGCAGACGAAAATATGCTCGCCGTCAGCACTCCAGCACGGATGGATCAGACGTCCACGCACCTGCATCAGGACGGTGCGCTGGGTGGGTTCCTTTAACGGCGCCAGGACCAAGCGCGAGCCATCGTGATCGGTTTCGACCCACAGCAGTTCATCGTGCGCCGGCCGAAATGTTGGATGCCAGGCGCGGCCGACGCTGGGGAAGGGGTTCCAGGTGGTATCCGTGCGAATGGAAAAATCACGCCACCTGCCGATGACGATTTCCTGTTTCCCACCGGGGAGGATATGAATTGCAGCGATCTCGGCGCGCCGCCAAGAAGTGAGATCATTTTGGCCTGATGTTTGTGCGTCGGGCCGAAGATCTGGCTGCAACAGACGCTCGCCTGGCACGATTAAAGTTTGACCACTTTCTTTGCGCACGACCAAGCGGCTGCGCGACCATTGGTCCGTGCGTGAGCCGACCGACTCGGCGAAAATAGTCGTGCCGTCGGCGAGGCCGCGGGCTTCACCGCGATCATAGCTCTTGCTCGGCGTGATCTCGATCGCGCCGAGCCGGTCGAC